>JAEDFS010000006.1 GCA_016297895.1 Marvinbryantia sp. | reverse complement strand
GCTTTGCTCCCTATGGTTACAAACTGGTAAACGGAGAACTTCAGATTGCAGAGGATGAGGCAGAGGTAATCCGGCTGATCTATGATAAATTTATCCATACCAATATGGGAATGAGTGCCATTGCCTCATGGCTGAACCAGCATGGATATAAAAAGAAAAAGAGACAAAATAATACACTGGATGCTTTTGCTACTTTCTTCATTAAAGGGGTTCTGGATAATCCGGTCTACTGTGGAAAGCTGGCATTTGGCCGCAGAAAGAATGAGAAAGTTCCCGGAACAAGAAATGAATACCGGATTGTGAAGCAGGAAGAATATATGCTGAACGATGGTATTCATGAAGGAATCATTTCCGAAGAGGATTGGGAACTGGCACATCAGAAACGACAGAAAACAGGAGTGTCATACGAAAAACCCCATAGTCTGGATCATGAGCATATTTTATCCGGTATTTTAAAATGCCCTCTGTGTGGCAGTGGAATGTATGGGAATGTCAATCGGAAAAAACGAAAGGACGGTACGTCATATAAGGATTATTTTTATTATGCCTGCAAGCATCGGAGATTGGTGGATGGACATAACTGTAGTTACCGCAAACAGTGGAGCGAAGATAAGGTGAACGTTGCGGTAGAAGAAGTAATCCGGAAGCTGGTACGGAATCCCAAATTTGAAGAAGCCATTTTGAATAAAATCGGTGCAAGGATTGACACGTCGGAAGTGGAAAAGGAAATTGAAGAATTAGAAAAACAGCACCGCCAGCTGACAGGAGCAAAGAACCGGCTTGGACAGCAGATGGACAGTCTGGATATTACAGACCGTTTTTATGAGAAAAAATATCAGGATATGGAGACAAGATTGTATCGTCTCTATGATGAAATCGAAGGTGTGGAGAACAGCATCAGTGAGGTCAAGAACCGTCTGCTGAATATCAAACAGAAGAGAATATCAGAAGATAACGTCTACCAATTCTTGCTGTATTTTGATAAACTATATGACAAGTTCACTGATCTGGAGAAAAAAGAATTTTTAAACAGCTTTGTAGAACAGGTAGACATTTATGAGCAGGAGCAGCCGGATGGCAGATTCCTGAAGCACATTAAGTTCCGTTTTCCGGTGTATTTCAATGGTTCGGAAATAGAAGAACTTAGTTGGGACAATGAAAGTACCGTTGAGACGGTCTGTTTGCTGTCTGGAGAATAAAATTGAGCGCCAAAAAGTGGCGTATTTTATTTTCGGACTTTTTGCGAGGTTAGCATCATCAGAGAAGCTATGCCCATTCTTCTTTTCTGTTTGCAATATCCTTTCTGAAAAGGAACTTAAAAACAGTACGGATGAATGGCTGGATGAAGAATAACTGCGTAAAGAATGCAAATGGGAAATTGTAGCACATAAGTTCTAACCAGTTAGCGATCAGTCTGATAAAACTAAATCCCTCATAAAACGGGTAATAGATGATCGTTGCTAAGAAACTCATTGCAGGACACATAAGGCCAACTGTTGCGCAAATGATGGATGTTTCAAATAATACAGGATGAACTTCTTTGGGGTTAAATACTTTACTTGCCAGTTTAAATGAACAAGGACTTCCCATGATCATTTCAAGACTGAATGCTAAGATAAATTCAATCAGTACAAGAGTCCAGATTGGAAGATTGCGTCCCAACATGTAAACGCCACCCATGGCATTGATTGCTGCGAGTACACTGCTTTCACCTGTTAGCTGCATGAATAAGTCACCATGCAAAACATAAAGACTGAAAAAAACGTAGGCATGTACAGTTACAATAACTGTGAGAAATGCGAAAATAGTTCGCTGAAATTGATTTCTTGGCATAATAGCCCTCCTTGAATATGTATTTGGACATAAAAATAGGCACTTGTTGTGCCGTAATCAGATTTACATACCGAAAGAAAAGGTAAAACATGTGTCGTTCAAGGTCTATTTTATTTCCGCTAAGTATTTTAGCATTGTGTAAACTAAAAATCAAGAATCGAATTCCTGTTTTGGGTACGTTTAGTGGACACCAGGGGACACATCGGGCGGTGATAGCAGCTTCGGATGATGAGTTTTACGACCCGCAATACAGAAACCATCTTGAACTGATTGATATGGTATGGAAAAAATGATACAAATAATCCATAGAAAAATGGTAGGAAATGAAGTATAAATACTCTATCATTTTTACGAGGAGGGAAATTATGAGTGAGAAAAAAGGAGGATTGGCTTCTGGAGTTGTGGAAGAGGTCGTCACAACAGAAAAGTTTCAATGGAGTGACTTATGGAAAAAAGAAGACTGGCTTGCAGTCTGGATTGGGTTTATTGTTATTCTAATCGGTGCAATTGCAGTCGTTACAGGAGCCTTTGATTTTAGTGCCGCAAAATTCAGTACCTGGGGCAATGGCACCAGCGTTTTTGAACAGCTAAATACAGAACTGGCAGGAAAACTGATTTTAACAGCGGTTGTACTTGGAGTATTGTTTACGGTTGGAAATCACCTGAAGGGGATATCTGTTAAAAAATATCTTCCTGCCTTTGCCGGATTATTTGTTTTGGCGATTATTGTCAGATTTATCAGCGCAGAATACACATTGAACCGTTATCTGGAGTGGGCCTTTTTTGCGATTCTGATTGGTCTTCTGGTATCCAATACAGTCGGTGTTCCCCAGTGGCTGAAACCTGCAGTTCAAACAGAGTTTTATATTAAAGCCGGACTGGTGATTATGGGATTTTCTGTATTGTTTTCTAATATCGTTAATTTTGGACTCTATGGGCTTGGAATCGCATGGATCGTGACACCGATTGTAATACTCTTTATGTGGTGGTTCGGAACCAGAGTATTAAAAATAGACAATAAACCATTTGTTATTACGGTAGCAACTGCAACATCTGTTTGCGGTACTTCAGCAGCAATCGCAGTAGGTGCGGCAAGCAAGGCTAAGAAAAATGATCTTTCTCTGGCTGTTTCAATCTCTATTATTTTTACGGTACTTATGATGGTGTTTGAACCGGTAATCATACGTATGACAGGACTTGGTGAAGTAATGGGAGGAGCGCTGATAGGAGGTACGGTTGATTCAACCGGAGCAGTAACAGTAGCCGGAACGGCTCTTGGAGAAACAGCACAGACAGTGGCTGTTCTGGTGAAGTCCATTCAGAATATTTTAATTGGCTTTATTGCATTTGCAGTTGCAGTCTTTTTTGCAACAAAGGTAGAGAATAATGGAAAAGAAGGAAGCAGAAAAATAGGTGCCTCTGAAATCTGGTACAGACTTCCTAAATTTATCCTTGGCTTTTTTGCTGCGTCTTTAGTGGCATCTTTTATAGTCCTTCCGACTGTAGGAAAAGAAACTGTTTCATCAATCAATAAAGTTCTTGATCAGTACAAGAACTGGGCATTTGTACTTGCCTTCACCAGTATTGGACTTGATACAAATTTCCGTGAACTGAAAGAACAGTTTCAGGGAGGAAAACCATTGACTCTTTATGTGGTTGGGCAGGTGTTTAACATTATTCTGACTTTTGCAGCTGTATATTTATTACTGAGCGGAAAATTCTTCCCTCTTCCTCAGCTTGCACTGTAACAGGAAAGTGGTGTGAATCATATGAAGAAAAAAAACAGAGTTTTTCAGTTGGTAAACGGGTGCGTTCTGGCAGTTACCATCATTGCGGTACTTTACATAATGGGAAACGGATTGGGGCTGATAGAAAGCCTGGATTTTGGAGCGGGAGCATATTACTATGCGGATATTCCGGAATTTTCGAAATATACGGACGGTGCCTGGTATTCCTCACCTGTCCCCATGTGGGTACTTATTCTGCTATTTCTCATCTGGGGAGCATTCATGTACAGAATCTGGGGATGGATTGAGAGTAAGGGAAATCGAGAATAAAGACATGATATTTTGAACGGTGATCCAGAAACATATTTGAAAACTGTAACAGAGTATAAACCTTTAGATTAAGAAAAATATCCCGGTTATTGCACATCACTTTGGAGCAACAACCGGGATTTTAATTTACTCAAATGAAGTTGATGCACATCGACAAACCAATACTGAATTGGATGGTCTTGACCGTAGCATTGGAAAGACGTTTCAGATAAGGCAGCTTAGAAATATCGTCGCTCATAAGAACTACGTCGGCAGCTTCTCATTTTCGCAATTCAGGAGATACGCCATCCTTGCGTATTTGGTTCTGTAATTATATAATGTCGTTATACTTGAGATGGACATTCAAGTCAATAAAATGAAATCAATCAGAAGGGAAACGATCATTATGAAAGAAGCAATCAGCAAAAGGTATATCAGAAAATGTTGAAGAATGGAAAAGTGGAAATGCAATGATGGAGGAAAATGAAGAGTATAATGAAAAAGTATCAGTATATTGATTTTATGAAAACAATAGCAATGTTTTTGGTGATTGCAGCTCATTGTACCCTGTTTTTCAGCGGCAATGAATTCTGGTTTATAAAAGCAGAACAGGAAAGCGTATTGTTAAGATGGATAAGTAAATTTGTCGTGTTGTCGGTAGTTCCGATTTTTACTTTTGCCTCGGGGTTTCTTTTGCAGGTGTCTTTGCAAAAGAATAAAGGCAGTGTGGTTAGTTTGATTAGAAAGAAAGCAGCTCGCTTGCTTATTCCTTATTTCATATATGGGACATTATGGCTGGTTCCAACGTATACTTTTTTCGATATACCAAGCTTTGGACGAGACAAGGGAGCTTCGCTTACAGATGGTTATAAAGCGATGGCATTGGGAAAGTTCTCTGATGTGGCATGGTTCCTTCTGATGATGTTTTGGGTTACAGTGATATGGATTCTGCTGCAGAGACTATTGAAAAAAGCAAATCTGATTTATGGAGCAGTGGTTTCTGTTGTATTATATTTTGCTGCTCATTTCTTTTTGAGACAAATAGATTATTACAAAATATCTCAAATTGATATTTATATTATTGTGTTTTTTGTTGGAGCAGCATTTTTCTATATATCAGATGCCGTTTATTATCATGTCTCTGAATGGATCTTGATTTTCGGTTCCCTGGCAGGCATTATAGCTTGTGTATTTTTAGCTCAACTCTCAACAGAAATATACAGTATGGAATGCATATTAAAAATTGTTATTCCGGTATTGTTCGTAACTTTTTCCATGGGATTATGTCGAACAAAAGAAGTGGGTAAGTTAGAAGAAACAGCGGTTTATAATTGGCTGTGTAAGAATAGTCTTTACATATATTTGCTTCAGGCACCGGGGATGTATATTGGATTTGGAATATTATACCCGCTTATGGGGTCCAATGCATTGCTCTGCTTTTTGGTGCTGTTTATAGCAACGACATTATCAGATGTGATATTAACGCTGATCTATGTGTTTATGAAAGAAAAAATATTCACGTTTTTGCATCAGATCAGTACATGAGGCATCTTGGCCTTTGGTGCAGCATACGCCCTTTCCTGTCCGAAAGTGGAAAGTGGAGGAAGCTGCACCTGTTCCTGAACGGCATAGATCACGCTTATCAGGTTTTGGCGCAATCGAAGAATAGGTAACAGAACACAGCCTGATGTAAGCAAAGTTTCCTGACTGTCATTTCCCAGAAAAACAAGAAATTTGTAGCCGTAGGTTTCGTAAGTGGTTAGAATCTGATTCAATACTTCAGAATAATAATTGAGAAACAGATTTGGAATGATGATTCCAATGAATTCAGTTTTTCCATTGGCGAGAATCCGGATTGTTAAAATATCTTGAAATCGTTGTTTTCAAAAAATGTGTATATTCAGCAATATCTGCAAAAGTAATATTCTTTTTCCGATTCATTCTCATTCCCCTTTTTGTCACAATCACTTTGCTACATAATTAAGCATTGCTATGGCAGCAGCCTGCGCTCTCGGAGCAGTTCCGATGACAGCGCTTGCTGAAGAACCGGTAGAGTTGAGTATAGTCTGAACACCGGTCGCTATCCTGCGGCCGGTGTTTTTGCGAATGCATGATTTTGGGCATTCGTCAAAATGACGGTAGATGACTGACACCAAACGATTTTTTCTCTGTTTTGCTTGTATAGTTCAATACCCGGCTGAACGGCTGCAATAGCTACCTGATTTTGCACGATATTTACATAAATTTTACATACCACTTTCACATTTTTTATATATTTTACACGCATCATATGAACGTTTGCGTTCTGATGATGCAATTCACGTCTTTGACACTTTCGTACCTATTTTTCCAGTGACACATGAAATAGAAGGAAGAATGTGTGATTCAGCCTCGTATACAGTCTGAACACCGGTCGCTATCCTGCGGCCGGTGTTTTTTTTGAGAATGCAGGAATTCTTGCATTCATCAAAATGACGGTGGATCACTTACACCAAACGATTTTTTCGCTGTTTTGCTTATGTAGTGCAGTCCACGGCTGAACTGCTTCAACGGCTGCCTGACTTTACGCACTCTTTACAAACTTTTTACACACCTCATATTGACTTTCAAAAACTGAGGGTGTAATTCTAAAACCGTGAGGTATCTTTTGACAAAAACCTGGGGCATCGACATACGCAAAATGGCTTCCGCTATGATCCTGCGCCGTTTATGGTAATGCTGCCAGGTTTGGACAAAGAGAATAACATATGGGATTATGACGTAACTGTCAATGCAAAGTTCGATTCCTCCCCAATCCCTGATGATCCGGATAATTATACCATCGACCGGAAGGTCCTGAAGGTCTGGGCGGATGACGGACATGAAAAAGATCGTCCGAAGGAGGTAATTGTCCAGCTTCTTTGTGACGGTAAGGTGTATGATACCGTAACCCTGAATGCGGCAATGAACTGGCGGTACACCTGGACGGGATTGGATGATTGTTATACGTGGACCGTTGTGGAGAAAGAATCAGAGGGTTATACCGTGGAGGTCACACGGGAGGGTATCACTTTTGTAGTGACAAACACCTGCAATGAGGATATTCCTGACAAACCTGCCACACCTGATACGTCTGCGCCCCTGACAGACAAATATACTCACGTACATACACCTACAACATCTGCCGCACCTGATACGCCTGGAAATCCGACGCTGCCCCAGACCGGTCAGCTGTGGTGGCCGGTTCCTGTGATGATCGCCTTCGGAATGCTGTTTGTGATAATCGGCCTGGTGAGCCGCAGAGGTACTGATGATGAGGAATGAAGAAAAAAACAGAAGAAAACAAGAGGGCTTGGTGCTGATTACGATTGGGCTGCTGCTGATTGCAGCGGCCCTTCTCCTTGTGTCGTACAACTTGTATGATGAGCTGCGGGCAGAGAAGGCAGCCGGACAAGCGGTAAATAAGCTGGAGGAGTATTTGTACTCTGAGGCTGCTTTGGAAGCGCCCACAGACCCTGCCGGAGATCAGGAGCCATTGGTGAGCGATGAGAGGACGGTTATTCCGGACTATGTTCTGTCTCCCAATATGGATATGCCGGTGGAGACCATCAATGGGACAGACTATATCGGTGTTTTGAAAATCCCGGCCTTGGAGCTGGAACTGCCGGTTATCAGTGAGTGGAATTATCCCAATCTGAGAACTGCTCCCTGCCGGTACAGCGGATCCGCCTATTTGAATAACCTGATTATTTGCGGCCACAACTACACATCCCATTTCGGAAATCTGAACGATCTGCGGGAGGGTGATACTGCCACCTTCACAGATATGGACGGCAATGTATTCACCTACAGAATGGCAGAACGGGAAACGCTGAACCCCGCAGATATAGAGAAAATGGAAAGCGGAGGCTGGGATTTGACGTTGTTCACCTGCACCGTGGGCGGTCAAAGCCGTGTGACGATTCGCTTTGAGCTTTGGTAGGACAGGGGTCGCTTCTCTGTCCTATTTTCTGTCCCATTCGATTCTTCCGTTTTGTATTTGCATTTTACATGAAGAAAGAGTATTCTTGTTTGTTAAGAAATGTGATGAAAGGAGGATGAGTAATTCTATGGTGAATATAGATTTCCTTACGATTATGAAGGAAGAGGAATTTCGTGAATGGAAGAAAGATTTTCCGCATAATAACGAATTATTACACAGTATCAGATCGATCCGATACTGTAAAGCAGAAGTGTTTCGGGATTGTATTCTGGGAACCTTGCGGATACCGGACAAAAAAGAAAAACGTACACCCCAGGTCGTTTGTGGATTTTACCTGACCGATAAAGAACTTTTTTTAATTGAGGACAGTGGGGATCTGAAGCACTGGATAGAGAAAAAGGAAGAGCAGTTTCAGAATCTGAGATCGCCGGATCAGTTCCTTCTTAAGATGATGGAATTGATGATTGAAAACGATCTTCTGTACCTGCTGCATTTGGAAAAAGAGATTGATAAGATGGAAGACCAGCTCATAAAAGGTGTTCCGGATCATTTCTTTACGGTTCTTACAAAGTATCGACAGAAATTATCTGAGCTGAATGCATATTATGAACAGCTGACGGTGATAGGTGATCTATTACAGTCTCAGGATGGACTTTCTGTTATCCACAATACAGAATCGTGGAATCGTTATGCACTCAGGACAGAACGCTTGCAGAACCACGTGCATTTGCTTAGAGAGAATATCCTTCAGTTGCGTGAACTGTATCAATCTCAGCAGGATGCACAGCAGAATAAAATCATGTGTATTCTGACAGTTGTGACAACTTTATTCCTGCCACTGACGCTTTTGACCGGATGGTATGGTATGAATTTTGTAAATATGCCGGAGCTGCAGTGGAAATACGGGTATGGTGCAGTGATTGTAATTGCAGTCATAACAATTATTCTGGAGTTCATTTATTTTAAAAAGAAAAAATTGTTGTAGGATATATGAGAACATCAGCAGATTACCGGACACTGTGCTGGTGTTGACAGGAGAAGAAAAGTGCCGCATTCTATACGTATAAACGTACAGAATACGGCACTTTTTTGTAAGGCTATGGAAATGATTATCAGTGAACGCATTTTTGAAATATTGGAAGAAAGACATATGAAGCAGGCTGAATTCTGCAGAAGGACAGGAATTATGCCGAGTACAGTCAGTGACTGGCATACAAAAAAGACAAATCCTTCTGCCGATAAGATTATGACCATCTGTCGGGTATTAGAGATAAGTCCTGAAAAATTACTTCAAGAAGATGATGAGAAAGAGGTGCTGCCGGATGATGATTTCCTGAGACCGGGAGACAGGCAGATCCTTCTGGATTATCACAGTTTGAATTCAAATCAGCAGAAGAGATTATTATCCTATATGAAGCGGATCAAGAAAGGGACAGATGAAAGAAAAGACAGCTGAGAATGGAGAAAAATCAAAGAAACGTATCAGTAATCAAAGATACTAAAGGTCGTAACATTGTTATGATTAATGATATCCGATTTAAAGGAAAGCGTGCAGCGAATTGGGAAGATGTAAAAGAATATTTAAAGCAGTATGTTGATGGGGTTTACAAAATTGCTGATTCGGGGGATATCGTTTGTGTTGGGGCAGATTTTCCGGATGAATATACAGGTTCTGTTTATACAAGAGGACTAAGGGGAACTGCGGCAAAGGCGAAAGCGAATGTATCACAAGGGATTCCGGAACTGATAGATACCGCTGTTGGAAAACACTTTCGTGAAAATAGAGGCGGGAAGCATCAGTGGGGTGCAAGATACGGATGGTATCGATTTAATTCGACTTTTATGCTTCCTGTGTATGGAGAAGATGGGATGGTCCAAAGATATAATGTTTTCCATGCATCATTGCTGTTTAGACATGCGAATGACGGGAAAATGTATTTATATGATGTGATTGACATAAAAAAAGAAACGAGCAACCCTTTGGAGTCATAAGACTTTACTCAGCAAAAAACCCATTTCTTACAATTATAATAGCAATAAGTATATGCTTTGTCAATAAAAAAGAAACCATATTTCCCGAGATTGGAAAACGAAGCCTCATGTGCTATACTGAATGGGAGAAATAGGATAAACAGGGGCGTTTGAAATGAAGAAAATGAAAGAAGTACTCCTCAGTCTGCTGAAACTGTCGGCAATTGTCTTTGCAGCGACCATACTTGGAAAGATCTTCACGGGACTTGGATTTCCAGAGACAAATATTGTAGTGATGTACCTGCTGGCTGTTCTTCTTGTAGCCAGATTTACATTGGGATATCAGTATGGGATTTTATCGGCAGTCGTTTCTTTGCTCTGCTATAACTATTTTTTTACAGAACCCTATCATACTCTGGCAGTAAATGATCCGGGGTATCTGATTACTTTTTCGATTATGCTGACAACTTCCATTCTTACAAGTGCCCTGACAACGAAAGAAAAGTTTTTAACGAAAGATGCAAATGAAAGAGGAAAAGAAAGCCAGATCTTATACAGGCTCTCCAGTAAACTGTCTGATGCGGCGGATATGGAAGCAGTCCTGAAAATTGCGGCAGAGAGTATCAGCCGTCTGATTCAGGTAAATGTCGGATGTATTTATATAGGAAGACATTCGGAACCGATCTACATTCAGCAGTCAGGAGAAGAACAGATTCACAGAGTGGCGTCGGATGTAGAAAAAATCAGGAAAGAATATACAAATCTCCGGACGGAATATCTGGAAGAAGAGGAAGCTTACGGGTATCCGGTCAATGGGCGGGAACATCTGCTGGCAGTAGTCCGGATCGATAAAACCGTGAAGAAAGAACAGCTTCTTGATAAGAAAAAACTGCTGCATTCTATTCTGGATAATGTTTCCATGGCAATGGAACGTATTGAGGTAACAGTGGAAAGAGTGCGTGACAGAGAAAATATGGAACGGGAGAGAGAACGTGCAAATCTTTTGCGTGCCATCTCTCATGATCTTCGGACACCGCTGTCCGGTATCATGGGAACATCTGAGATGCTGATGGATATGACAGACAAAGAAGACAGACGGCAGGAGCTCCTGCAGGGTATTTATCAGGATGCGGACTGGCTGAAATCATTAGTCGAAAACATCTTAAGCCTGACCAGACTGCAGGATGGCAAGATTGTGATACATAAGGAAATGGAAGCAATCGAAGAAGTGATCGGCTGTGCTGTTTCCCATGTGGAACGAAGTTTTCCGGATCGTGCGATACAGGTGGATACGCCGGAAGATTTCAGGCTTGTTCCCATGGATGCGAAACTGATTGAACAGGTAATCACGAATCTGCTGGACAATGCGGTGAAACACACGAAACCACAGGAAGCCATTACGGTTTCTGCCGGTTACACAGAGGATTACGTTGTGGTGTCTGTCCGGGATGAAGGAGAGGGAATTGCAAAAGCAGATGTTTCCAATCTGTTTAAAATATTTTATACTTCCAAGACCCGTTCCGCTGATGTAAAAAGAGGAATCGGGCTGGGACTTACGATCTGTGAAACGGTGGTAAAAGCTCACGGCGGAACGATCACCGGACGGAACCGGACGGACAGAAAGGGAGCGGAGTTTCTCTTTACATTACCTCTTGCGGAAGGAGAAAAGGAAAGTGTTTAAAGAAAAAATACTGATTATTGAAGATGATGTACAGATACAGAATTTTATGGTTTATACACTGGAAAATGCAGGCTTCTCTGTGGAAGGAGTGGTAAATGGGAAAGATGGGATCTCTTATATGGTAAGAAAAAATGCAGATCTGATCTTGCTGGATCTGGGCCTTCCGGATATGGACGGAATGGAGGTACTCTATAAAATCCGGCAGTGGTCGGAAGTTCCGATCATAATCGTTTCTGCAAGAGACCAGGATAAAGAAAAGGCGGCGGCTTTGGATGATGGAGCGGATGATTATCTGACAAAACCTTTTTCTGCCACAGAGCTGATGGCCAGAATCCGGGTGGCACTGCGCCATTACTATCGGATGAATCATTCGGAATCAGAGGAAAGACCGGATGATACCGTATATGTGAATGGCGGTCTGAGGCTGGATAATGGGGCGCATATTGCCTGCAAGGATGGTAAGGAGATTCATCTGACACCGCTTGAATATCAGCTTTTGCTTTTATTTATGCAGAATCCGGGGAAGGTACTTACCTACCATACGATTTTGCGGAAGATATGGGGAGAAGGATATGGGGAAGATACCCAGGTACTCCGTTCCGTGATGGCTTCTACACGAAGAAAAATCGAACAGAATCCGGCAAAACCGGAGTATATAGAGACGGAAATAGGCATCGGATACCGGATGCGGGAGTATGAAACCGGAAAATAAACCAATTTTGGATCATAAAAGAGGATGTAAATCGAGGAAAAGATTTACATCCTCTTTTTTTTCTCACATCGTTTTCACACCATTCACCGGATCTCACAATTTCTTCACACATCCCGAAAAATCTCACAGGATTCTCACAGCCGGAGAATCTATTTCCACACCATTCCCACAGGTAAAAAGATATACTGCCGTTAGATAAAGAAAAGGAGGAGAGCCAGATGGCACAGGGACTGGAAACGGTTCCTGCAAAAGAGATCGATTATAATGGAATTAAATTGAAGGAAATGGATATAGACGCTATCCTGAAAAGACGCCCGCAGGTAGTACTGGTAGATGAGTATGCACATACCAATGCGGAAGGAAGCCGTCATCAGAAAAGATATCAGGATGTGGAAGAAATTCTGAAAGCAGGGATCAGCGTTTACACAACGGTCAATGTACAGCATATTGAAAGCCTGTGTGATATTGTAGCTTCCATTACCGGTATTTTTATGAAAGAGCGAATTCCGGATTCTGCATTTGATATGGCAGACGAGGTGCAGCTTGTGGATCTTGAGCCGGAAGATCTGCTGCAGAGATTAAAAGAAGGAAAAGTGTACCGCAAGGAACAGGCTTCCCGGGCTATGGATCATTTTTTCACCATAGAAAAGCTGACTGCCCTTCGTGAGATCGCACTGCGAAGAACAGCGGACAGGGTAAACCTGGTCACAGAACGGACAAAAAAAGAGGCCGGCGGCGAGTATTACACGGAAGAGAAGATCCTGGTGGGGATTTCGCCGTCTCCGTCGAATCCGAAGATCATCCGGACAGCGGCCAGAATGGCAAAGGCTTTTGGAGGTTTGCTGGTGGGGCTTTATGTAGAAACATCAAATGCTGAGAAAAGAAGTCAGGAAGATAAAAAACGCCTGAAAGATAATATCCATCTGGCAGAACAACTGGGGGCAAAAATAGAAACGGTATGTGGAGAGGATATCCCTTTTCTGATTGCGGAATATGCAAGAAGCTCGGGTATTTCCAAAATTGTCACAGGAAGAAGTGTGCCTTCCAGGAGTATCTTTCGCAAACCCACATTTACGGATAAGCTTGCGGCGTACGCACCGGATATAGATATTTACATTATTCCTGATAATAAGCTGGAGAAGGAAAAGAAGCTTCGAAGAAATACAGAACACACTATGACAATCAAAAATATGCTGAGTGCACTGGGCTGTCTGCTTTTGTCAACAGTGGTAGGTTTTGTTTTCTATGAAATGAAATTCAGCGATACCAATATCATAACGGTATATATTCTGGGAGTTATGATTACTGCTATTATGACAACAAGCCGGACGATTTCTTTCCTGCAGTCTGCAGCGAGCGTAGTAGTATTTAATTATTTTTTTACAAACCCGAGGTTTTCTCTGGATACTTATGATCCGGGCTATCCGGTTACCTTTGCGATCTCCTTTATCGCAGCCCTTATCACAAGCAACATTGCGCTGAAAATGAAAACACAGGCAAGAGAACTGACAAAGCTTGTATACCGTACAAAGATCATCCTGGATACGAACCAGCTTTTGCAGAATGGGAAAAATGTAGAAGAAATAGGAAATACCATGGCAGCTCAGCTGGGAAAAGTGCTGAGTCACACAGTGGTGTATTATGGGCTGGAGGAGGATCATCTGAATGTACCGGTCATATATAATGCAAACGGTGAGAAGGATGAATCTCATCGCACCAGACTGATCACCGAAAATGAACACGCAGTAGCGGAATGGGTTTTTAATAACAATAAACGGGCCGGAGCAACTACGGGAACATTGAGCGAAGCCGCATGTTATTATCTTGCAGTCAGAAGCCTTGATGCGGTGTATGGGGTTGTTGGAATCGAAATTGAGGAGGGAGAGATACTGGGCGCTTTTGAGAGTAATATGTTAATGGCTATTCTCTCAGAATCGGCGACTGTCATGGAGCGGGAAGTTTTAAGGACAAGGGAAGAGGCTGCGACGGAAAAGGCAAATAGTGAAAAGCTAAGGGCAAATCTTCTGCGGTCCATTTCCCACGATCTTCGAACTCCGCTTACCAGTATCTGTGGAAATGCGGATATGCTTCTTCAGGGGAAATTAAGTGAGGACAAAAAAGAAAAAGTGTATTCTTATATATATGATGACTCGTTCTGGCTGCTGAATCTGGTAGAGAATCTTCTGTCTGTTACGAGAATGGAAGACGGTGGAATGAAGATAAAAAAACAGGCAGATATGCTGGAAGATCTGATTGACGAAGCCCTGAAGCATATCAGCCGGAAAAGCAGAGAGTTTGCGATACGAGTCGATATGGAGGATGAAATGCAGCTTGTGAATGTGGACTCACGACTGATTCTGCAGGTCATTATCAATATTGTAGATAATGCGGTAAAGTACACGGCTCCGGGTGGAGAAATTGTGATATCCACAAAGAAAGAAAAAAGTTTTGTACATGTACGGATTGCAGACCAGGGAAACGGGATCCCGGATGAAGATAAGCCCCATATTTTTGAAATGTTTTATACGGCAAATAGTAAAATAACGGATTCGAAACGGAGCCTGGGTCTTGGACTTGCTCTCTGCAAATCAATTGTAAACGCACATGGAGGAAGAATAACGGTCTATGACAATAAACCCAAAGGAACCGTTTTTGATTTTACGGTGCCGGCTGAGGAGGTAGAGATTCATGAATAATTCAAATATTCTGGTGGTGGAAGATGATTTTGCCATTCGCAGTCTTATCACAACCGCCCTTGAGACAGAAAACTATAAATACCATGTAGCAAAAAACGGGAATCAGGCCATCATTGAGGCTACAACGCAGACACCGGAGCTGATTCTTTTGGATCTGGGACTTCCTGATATGGATGGGATCGATGTGATTAAGAAAATACGTACCTGGTCAACTGTCCCGATTACTGTGATCAGTGCCAGAAGTGAAGACAAAGATAAGATTGATGCTCTGGATGCCGGTGCCGATGATTATATTACCAAGCCATTTTCAACAGCGGAACTTCTTGCAAGGATCAGAGGAAATTACAGAAGAATTCAGTACATACAAAATAACCTGCAGGGCGGAAGTCCTGTCTTCCATAATGGAAGCCTGACCATTGATTATCAGATGCAGACCGTATATGTGAAAGAGGAAGAGATTCATGTGACTCCGATTGAATATAAAATCTTATGTCTGCTGGCGAAAAATCTCGGGAGAGTGATGACCCATACCCACATCACGAAGGAAATATGGGGAAGCTCTCTGGAGGGGGATATTGCGTCGCTCAGGGTTCATGTGGCAACTGTAAGGAAAAAAATAGAGAAGATAGACCGTTTCAATAAGTGTATTCAGACCCATGTCGGAATTGGGTATTGCATGATAAAGCAGGAGAGTGCAATGGACAATTCTGTCAGATCATAGTATAATCAGTTCATAGAGAATAAAGGCAGGATACATTGGAAAGCAAATCATAAAATAGTATATATGAATCGCAAAATAGAGGAAGCACCATTTTCCCGGTCATTGCGGATACCGATTGGGAATGTGTTGCACTTCTTTGCGATAATGACGGAATTCCGGATTCTGTAGAACGTCGTATGCAGGTGTTCCATGGAATTATGGAGAAGGCAAAGGAATATCATATCGCACCTTCCAGACTGCATATTGACCCGCTGGTCGTGACTCTGTCAACAGACCAGACAGCACTGACCGTATTTACAGAGTGCTGCCGTCAGATCAAAGCGGAATATCCGGATATCCATATTACCAGCGGTCTTTCCAATATTTCATTTGGACTGCCCACAAGAAAGAATATTAATCAGGCATTTATGGTATTGGCTATGAATGCAGGTATGGACAGTGCAATCGTGGATCCGACCAATAAGAATATGATCGGTATGATCTATGCGACCAATGCGCTGCTGGAGCAGGATGAATACTGTCTGAAGTATATTGAGAAGTTTACAGATAAGAAGGTTGATGGAGATGGAGAGAGTCCGTCTCCATTTTTTACATAAATTTTACATGCGCATCTCTCCGATTTGACATAAAGATGCTATATCTTTTTCATACTATGTAAATGGAGCAGTTTTGAGAAAGGGACTATTCAGATGAAAAAGACAGAAAATATACCATATATGATGAACAGAGAGTTATCGTGGCTGAAGTTTAATGAGAGGGTATTAAACGAAGCGGGAAATCCGGGGGTTCCGCTGGCGGAACGTTTGACATTTGCCTCCATTTATCAGTCCAATCTGGATGAATTTTACAGAGTAAGAGTTGGTACGCTTATGGATCAGATGGAGTCTGCCGAGGTGGTTCGTGAAAACAAGACCAATATGACCAGTGAGGAGCAGGTAAAGGCGATCTTAAAGACTACCAGAGAGCTGGATCAGAAAAAGGAAGTCATTTATGAACAGCTTATGGGAGAACTGGAACCGAAAGGGATCCGGCTGATCAATTTCAATAAATTGTCAGCAGAAGAAGGAAAGCTTCTGGAGACCTATTTTGATCACGAGATCGCACCGTATCTGTCGGCCAATATTGTGAGCAAACAGCAGCCGTTTCCGTTTTTGAAAAATAAAGATATTTATGCCGTGGCATTGCTGGAAACAAAAGGCGGGAAGACCAGAACGGCCATCATTCCCTGCAGCAATAATGTTTTCAGAAGACTGATCGATATTCCCACCAGGAAGGGGACGTTTATGCTTTCTGAAGAACTGATTCTTCATTTCCTTCCGAAAATGTTTAAAAATTATGAGGTAAAAGAAAAGTCTCTGCTTCGTGTTACCAGAAATGCAGATATCGATACAGAGACGATCTACGATGAAGACCTGGACTACAGAGAGGCCATGGAAAATCTGATCAGACAGAGAAAACGAATGAATCCGGTGAGGATGGAGCTCTCCAGAGATTTGAACAAAAAAATGATCAGTTCCTTATGCAAGGATATTCATGTGGAGAAAGATCATGTATTTATGTCAAGAGTTCCGCTGGATATGTCTTTTGTATTTGCCATTCAGGCTTATCTGAGAAGTACCGGTCAGGAAGAGCTCTTCTATCAGAGACGAGCACCGAGAATGACTCCTCAACTGGATAACAGAAACCGCCTGATTCCGCAGATCATGGAAAAAGATGTACTGTTGTCTTATCCGTTTGAAAGTATTAAGCCATTTATCAATCTTCTGAATGAAGCGGCAAAAGATGAGACTGTAGTCTCCATAAAAATGACTCTGTATCGTCTGGCAAATAAGAGCCAGATCGTGGATGCGCTGGTTGAGGCTGCAGAAAATGGAAAAGAAGTGGTGGTTCTGGTAGAACTCCGTGCCCGGTTTGATGAAGAGAGCAATATTGAGTATTCCAGAAAACTGGAAGAGGCCGGATGCAGGGTCATCTATGGTTTAAATGGCTATAAAGTACATTCCAAGCTCTGCCTGATCTCCAGAAAAACAGAGGAGGGAGTCTCCTATATCACACAGATCGGGACAGGAAATTACAATGAGAAGACCTCTGCCCTGTATACGGATCTGTCACTGATCACAGCAAACCAGGAGATCGGAAAGGAAGCAGCGGAAGTCTTTGCTGCTCTGCTCAGGGGCGAGGTCGTGGAAGAAACAAATATTCTTCTGGTGGCTCCTAAGTGTTTACAGAATAAAGTGCTGGATATGATCGATGAAGAGATCTCCCATGTGAAAAACGGAGAAGAAGGGTACGTGGGTGTCAAAATCAATTCTCTGACAGACAAGGTGATCATCAATAAGCTGATAGAAGCGTCACAGGCCGGTGTAAAGATTGAAATGATCGTCAGGGGCATCTGCTGTCTGATTCCGGAAGTGAAAGGCTATACAGAAAATATAAAAGTCGTGAGCATTGTGGGACGTTTTCTCGAGCATTCCAGGATCTATCGATTTGGAACCAAGGAACGTGAAAAGGTCTATATCGCATCAGCTGACTTTATGACACGCAATACCATTCGACGGGTGGAGGTGGCAGCGCCTGTTCTGGATGAAAAACTGAAAGAACGTCTGAACTGGATGTTTGAGACCATGATGCAGGATGACGAAAAAGGGAAACGTCTCACAGAAAAAGGGTATTATGTGGACCGGGATCTGAATGAGGTAAAGCTGAATTCCCAGGAAATGTTTTATGCAATGGCTTACAGTAATGCAGAAAAACAGTAAAGGCAGAACAATCAGGTAGGGAAAATCAGGTATGGGAAAGAAAAAAATTGCAAAATTTGTCACAGAACAGTTTTGTAATTCTTTTCTTTCCTTTCTTTTTATAAAGATATTCCTGCAAACAGCATGAATCCGGTGGCTTTTTGCATAAAAAGTTCTTTGAATCAGCCTTTGAATTTGCTATAATAAATTACTATCTCCAGATCTGAAGAATCTGAGAAACGTCGCTATATGGGAGAAAATCATATCCGGAATAGAAAAGAAAGAAGGAAAGAGCATGGTAAATTTCCTGGTAAAGAAATTTGTAAAAGATTATGAAAACATTTCCAGCAGCAAGGTGCGGACCGCTTATGGAATGATGGCAAGCTGCGTGGGAATCGGGTGCAATGTGTTTTTGTTTTTTCTGAAACTGGCAGTGGGGCTGGTGGTGAATTCGGTGTCTGTTATGTCGGATGCATTTAATAACCTGTCCGATGCGGCATCTTCCATCATAAGTCTTGTGGGAGTGAAGCTGGCAGATCGTCCTGCCGATAAGGAGCATCCCTTTGGACACGGAAGGATGGAATATATTGCGGCACTGATCGTGTCATTTCTGATCATCGAAGTGGGCTGGACACTCTGCAAATCTTCTTTTGACAAGGTGCTCCATCCCAATGAACTGTCGTTCAGTGTGGTATCGGTCTTCATCCTGGCAGCATCCATCACGGTTAAGCTGTGGATGGCTTATCTGAACAGGACCCTGGGAAACCGGATCAATTCGTCCGTGATGAAAGCTACGGCAGCGGATTCCCTGGGAGATGTGCTGACCACGTCCGCTACGATCCTGACCCTGGTCGTATATGGAATCTGGGGCAGGAACATCGACGGAATCGTGGGTCTGGTCGTCTCAGTGATCGTCATCATTGCCGGCTTTAATATTGCAAAGGATACCCTGGCACCGCTTCTCGGAGAGGCGGTCAGCAGGGAAACGGCTGAGGAGATATCCGGGTTTGTAGAGAAATATGACGGGATCGTGGGAAGTCATGACCTGATCGTACACAGCTATGGACCGGCCAGAAAGATGGCTTCGATCCATGCAGAAGTACCAAGCAATGTGAATATTGAAAAGTCCCATGAGATCATTGACCGGATCGAACGGGATGCCATGAAAGAACTGGGGGTTTTTCTGGTTATACATATGGATCCCATCGCTGTGGATGATGAGAAAGTGGTGCATTGCCGGAAGATGGTAGCGGAAGTTTTAAAAATTCTGGATGAGAGATATTGTTTTCATGATTTTCGGATCGTCAGCGGAGAGAAGAGGACCAATCTTATCTTTGATCTGGTGGTTCCGAGGGACGCAGAGATCGCAGATGACGAACAACTGGCACAGAAAGTAAACCGAATGGTACAGGAACGGGACCCTCAGTGCTGCTGTGTGATCACAGTTGAGAGAAGTTTCTGCGCAAATGACTGACAGGAGGAGAAAATGAAGATCAGAAAAGCGGTGCAGGAGGATCTGAAAGAACTACTGGATATTTATAATTATGAAGTGGTGAACGGGGTGGCTACACTGGATCTTGTTCCCAGAACGATAGAAGAATGGCAGGAATGGTTTGATGCCCATAACGTGGAGAATCATCCGCTGTATGTGGCGGAGATAGACGGAAAAGTGGCCGGTTATACCAGTCTTTCTTCCTATCGGGCTAAGGAGGCATACCGGACAACGGTGGAGCTGTCTGTCTATATTTCGCCGGATTTTCGAAGGCAGGGAGTGGCCAGTGCACTGATGGAATATATTTTAAAAACAGCCAGGGAGGATGCAACGATCCATACCGTGGTATCCGTGATCACCAGCGGCAACGTGGCCAGTACCAGACTTCATGAAAAGTTTGGTTTCCGGTTCTGCGGAATGATCCCTGAGGTGGGAATGAAGTTTGGAAAATATCTGAATATTGATAATTACAGTCTTCAGGTGGGATGATTTTTCTGAAGCCGGTTTGGGTCGACAGCTCTGGTATTTTCTGCTAAAATAAAAGTGAAATACGAACAGGAGGATGATAGAAAATGGATTATTTAAAGAAGTTTTCGCTGGAAGGAAAGACCGCTCTTGTGACGGGAGCAGCATACGGAATCGGATTTGCCATTGCAGAGGCACTTGCCGGAGCCGGTGCGAAGATCGCATTTAACTGCCGGGGACAGGAGCATATGGATAAAGCCCTTGCAGCATATAAAGAAAAAGGTATTGATGCAAAGGGCTATATTTGTGATGTGACTGATGAGACTCAGGTTCAGAAAATGGTTGCTGATATCGAGGCTGACCTGGGTGTGATCGATATTCTGGTCAACAATGCAGGAATCATCAAACGGATCCCCATGACAGAAATGTCTGTGGAAGAGTTTCGTCAGGTAGTAGATATTGACCTGAATGCACCGTTTATCATGGCAAAAGCAGTCATCCCGGGAATGATCAAAAAAGGTCATGGAAAGATCATCAACATCTGCTCCATGATGAGTGAACTGGGAAGAGAGACCGTTTCTGCCTATGCAGCGGCAAAGGGCGGCCTGAAGATGCTGACAAAAAACATCGCATCGGAATATGGAGAGTATAATATCCAGTGCAACGGTATCGGTCCGGGTTACATCGCTACACCGCAGACAGCTCCTCTTCGGGAAACACAGGCAGACGGCTCCAGACATCCCTTTGATAAGTTCATTATCAGTAAGACTCCGGCTGCACGCTGGGGAGATCCGGAGGATCTGATGGGACCGGCTATCTTCCTGGCATCAGATGCATCTGATTTTGTAAACGGACATATTCTGTATGTCGATGGAGGGATCCTGGCTTATATCGGAAAACAGCCGTAGAATAAAAGATTGAGTACGCCGGAATGACAGAATCTGTTATTCCGGTGTATCTGTCTTAAGGTCAAGATAGCGGCTTTCCTGTTCTGTGAGAGAAAGATTCATGGCATCGATATTTTCCTGCATGCGGGAAGCCTTCGAGGTGCTTACCACTGCAAAAAGATTCAGATCCTGATGGAAGATCCAGGACATGGCGATCTGCGGGACGGATGCATGTTTCGCTTCTGCAAGGATCTCACAGCGGCGCAGACGTTCAAAGTTCTCCGGAGTGTGATAACCTTTCATGGCGAAGGAGTCCAGTACCCGGGAGGCGGTATCGTATTCGCTGCTTTTCAGTTTGCCGGAGAACATTCCTCTTCCGAGACTGGAATGGGCTACTGTGGCGATCCGGGTCTTCTGATGCCATTTTCGTTCAGCTTCATTGGATTTTCCGGCGATGGAAAGGGAACCGCCGCCCCACATATCACAGATGGGTTCAGCCAGGCCAAAATTGGGACTGGATACTTCAAAAGGAATCAGGTTGTGGGCATAGGCGTACTCATTGGCTGCTTCGATTCGTCCGGAAGACCAGTTGGAACCGCCGAAAGCACCGATCTTTCCGGCTGCGTGCATGTCATTGAAGGTTTCCACAATGGCATCCACAGGCACATCGGGATCATCGCGGTGCAGAATATAAATATCGATATAGTCGGTACAGAGACTGGACAGAGATTCTGCCAGATCTTTTTGCATTTCTTTCGGATTGACCCGCCTGGTGCCGTCTTCGCTGTGGTGGCCGCATTTGGAGAGCAGAACCACCTGATCCCGGCAGCCCCGGGAAGAGAGCCAGCGGCCGATGGAGTTTTCGGATCTGCCATACTGTCTTGCGGTATCAATGGCATTGACACCGAGGGAGAGCATGGCATCCAGTGCGGCATTTTCATCCTCACCGGCTAAAAAGGAATCCGAGGCCGTTCCGTACAGGATACGGGAGACCGGTTTGGAAACATGAGGGATCCGGGCATATTTCATATTTGACATAAGTACCTCCTTGACTGATCAGTAGATGTTAGATTCAGTATACCACAACCGGATGGGATGGCAAGAAGGACTGGAATCTTTTGGCAGATAAGAGTATAATGAAAAAAAATCTCAGAAAGAGGGAAAAAGAAGAGATGTGGTTTGTACTTGCTTTATTATCCGCCATTTTTGCGGCACTTACATCCATTCTGGCAAAAATGGGAATTGAAGGAGTCAGCTCCAATCTGGCAACTGCCATCCGTACGGTGGTGGTTGTGGCTATGGCATGGGGAATGGTGTTTCTCACAAATACCCAGGGCGGGATCACTCAGATCAGCAGAAAAAGCTGGATTTTTCTGATTTTATCCGGTCTTGCCACCGGTGCGTCCTGGCTTTGCTATTATAAGGCACTGCAGGTCGGAGAGACTTCCAAGGTAGTTTCGGTGGACAAGCTGAGTGTGGTGATCACACTGATCCTTGCATTTGTGTTCCTTCATGAGGGAATCACCGTGAAAAAAGGAATCGGAGCGCTGCTGATCACAGCAGGAACATTGTTTATGATCTGGTAAATGAGAGGAGCTCTTTTATGAAGGAAAGACAGGGATATGATGCGGTAGTCTTTGATATGGACGGTGTGATCTTTGATTCGGAACGTCTGGTGCTGGAATGCTGGAATGAGGTAGCACAAAAGCACGGGATAGAAGATATGGGGCCGGTCTGCCTGAAGTGCACGGGTCTTACGGTGGATGCTTCCCGCAGTGTGATGAAAGAATATTTCGGACAGGATTTTCCCTATGATACCTACAAGGCAGAGATGTCCAGGCTGTTTCATGAAAGGTATGACGGCGGAAGGCTTCCCATGAAGCCGGGTGTAGAAGAGCTTCTCGCATTTTTGAAAGAGCAGGGGAAAAAGGTGGCACTTGCTTCCTCCACCCGAAGCCAGGTAGTAAAGACGGAACTGGCAGATGCCGGGATCCTTTCTTACTTTGATGCTGTCATCTGCGGGGACATGGTACAGAACAGCAAGCCTGCTCCGGACATCTTTATCAGGGCATGCGAATGTCTGGGAACCGATCCTGCCAGATCCTTTGCGGTGGAGGATTCCCATAATGGGATCCGTTCCGCTGAAAGTGCAGGACTTCGGCCGATCATGGTGCCGGATCTGGTACCGGTCACAGAGGAGATGGAACAGTTGACGGAGGTCATCCTGCCGTCTCTTGCGGATGTAAAACAATATCTGGTCAGATTGGGGTGACATAAAACAGGGATGCCATTTCTGTGGCACCCCCGTTTCAGGCTGCTTCAAAGAAGTATTGTAACTGTTCAGAACAGGCCGAATCACTTGCTGATGAGGCCGTAAGAACATGATTCACGAATTATTCCTCTTCAAAAGCATCTTTGCCGAGTCCGCATACCGGGCAAACCCAGTCTTCAGATACATCTTCCCAGGCTGTTCCCGGTGCGATTCCGTTGTCCGGATCACCAACTGCGGGATCATATTCATAACCACAGGGGCATACATATTTCATGGAAGCTACCTCCTTACTTTATTTGATAAACCCATTATAGTCTTGTACCGGAACGTGGTCAAGAGAATCTTAAGGGGAAGGTGAGGAGATGTTACTGTTCACTGGTAAGCCAGTAAACAGTAACTTTCGCAGGCTTATTTTAAGTTTTGCTTCGCAAAAGAAGCCTGCGAACACCTGAATCACGTTCTTACGCCGCCATACAGCAAGTGTCTGGCGGCTGTGTGAACAGTAACGAGGAGATTCAGAATTGGTGGAACGATTCTAAGCGTTGGCATATGCGGGGAAATTTGTTGTGCGGGTTACAAAAAGTCGGGATTATCTTGATTTCACCGGTTATTTTGGGCACTATGTGAAAAAAAGTTTGATAAGATACTCAAAATTGGCAAAAACCTGGGTCGTACAGCAAACTTTTTTTGTAGAGAGAAAATAGTGTCATTGATTTGGAATTTTTTCGAAAAATTTTGGATCCTGGGTGATGATGTGGCTTAAGTTATTCGGACAAGGCTGGGCCTGAAATTGTGTTACTGCAATATAGACCCCGTAACTGATGTGTGATAAAATGTACTTACCCGAAGTCATTTTAAAGGAGAGAGAGTATGAGGCGAGGAAAGAAAAAAGTTGTAAAACTGATGTGGATGCTGTCACTGCTGATTGCACTGACGATGGCAGGCAGTATGGCTGTTCAGGCGGCTTCCGCAAAAAGCAATGCAATGAAAGCATACAAAAACATGCTTTCAAAGACAACCGTTTACAAAGAAGGCTGGCCGATGAAGGCGTCAAACTGTTTTTTTGCGGTTGCTTACATCGATAACGATTCTGTGCCGGAGCTGGTGGTGTTTAATAACAGGGATATTCCGCATGTAGGCGGATACGGCATGATCTATACCTGGCGAAATGGAAAAGTGGTGTATGCAGGCGGCATGGTTCTAGACAACAAAGGAGAGGCAGGATATTACAAGAAAAAAGGAATTTACACAGATATTTATTCACATCAGGGACGTAAGGGGGTATCTTATCAAAGACTGAAAAAGGGAACCTCTTCCGGTGTGCTGTATAAAGCATATGTAATCAAGGGAAAAAACTGGAAATTGTCCGGTTATAAAAAAATAACAGGGAATAAGGCAAATGTAATCAGTAAGAAAAGCTTTGACAAATCCCTGAAATCTTATGTGGGCTCAACGAAGCTGACAAAATACAAGTTTTACAAAAATACAGCAGGCAACAGAAAAAAATATCTGAAATAAAACGATCCCGGCTGCAGAAATGTGGAAGATGATTTCCAGGGTTTCTGTATCCGGGAATTTTTATGTTCCTCATTCTTAAAACCAGAACACACAATCTTCACAGTTCCTACAAAAGAATTTCACAATCTTATCAAAAACAGGACACATATAAGAGGTATCCTTTATCACAGAAATACATAGAACACAACGAAGGAGCGGATTGTGATGAAAGGAACAAAATCATGGAATAAGAAAATAGGAGCAGGACTGGCTGCAGCGTCTCTGACAGCAGCCATGATGCTGCAGGCAATGCCGGTATATGCGGCAGACTCAGGAATCGATATGAGCACGGATTATCCGGGTGTGATGGCGAAGGCAGGGGAGACTGTAAGCTTCCCGCTTGATTTTATCAGCACAGACGGAGAGGGGCATGATATTTCCCTGGAGGCGCTGACGTTACCGGAAGCGTGGACCGGCTATTTTAAAGGAAATACGACTCAGATCTCCAAAGTACATGTGAACGGGACGGCAGAAGAAGATTCCACCAGCCCGGCCAGCTTCAGTCTGACCATACCGGATGATGCAGCAGAAGGAACCTATGAGATTCAGCTTAAGGCGGATGCAGGAAGCGGTGACACGGATGTACTGGATCTGGAAGTGGTGATCAGTGAAGAAGAGGCAGGAGAGAGCAGCTTTACTTCCGAATATCCTCAGCAGCAGGGCGTGACCGGTACCACATTCACTTTTGATACGACTATCGTGAATAACAGAGGGACCAATCAGTCCTACAGCCTGGCGGCACAGACTCCGGAAGGATGGCAGGTGACCTTTACTCCCTCTGATGACAGCAAGAATGTGGCAAGCCTGGAGGTAGAGGCGGGCTCCAGCAAAGGAATGAAGGTGACTGTGACACCGCCGGAAAATGTGGAAAAAGGAGATTACAAGATTCCGGTAACGGCGATCTCTTCGAATGATAAGCTTTCCACAGAGCTTACCGTAAGCATCACAGGTACTTATGGTGTGGCGCTTTCGTCTCCGAATCAGGTTCTGAGCTTTGATGCCTATGCAAACAAAGAATCTTCTGTGACTCTTTCCATCACAAATAGCGGAAATGTGGATCTGACCAATCTGAACCTGACTTCTTCCGCTCCTACAGACTGGAATGTTTCTTTCAGTGAATCGACCATTGATACTCTGGAACCGGGTGCTACGAAAGAAGTGACAGCTTATGTAACTCCTTCTGAAAATGCGATCACCGGAGATTATGTGACCAGCTTTACAGTCAGCAGCAATGAAACTTCCGGAAATGCGGATTTCCGTGTCTCTGTGAAGACTTCTACCACATGGGGAATTGCGGCAGCAGCAATTATCGTGGTGTTAGTGGCTGCTCTGGCAGGAATTATGAAAAAGTATGGAAGAAGATAAGGTGGAGATTATGATGGAGGAAAAGAAACAATATGAAGATGTCATAGAGATCTCCCATCTGACCAAATGTTACGGCAGCAAGACCGCAGTGAATGACCTGAATCTTTCCATACGAAAAGGCGAGGTCTATGGACTTCTGGGACCAAACGGAGCCGGAAAAACTACGACGATCCTGATGCTTCTGGGACTTACGGAGCCGACTTCCGGGACAGCAAAGATCAAGGGAAAAGACTGTACCAGAAATCCGCTGGAAGTAAAATCCATTGTGGGCTATATGCCGGATAATGTGGGATTTTATGGAGATATGACAGGCAGGGAAAACCTGCGTTTTACCGGCAGGCTGAATGGATTGAATGGAGATCTTCTGGAAAACCGGATCAACCGTCTGCTGGAGCGTGTGGGCATGACGAAAGCTGCGGATCAGAAAGCGTCTACCTATTCCAAAGGCATGAGACAGAGGCTGGGAATTGCGGATGTACTGATGAAGGAGCCTGAGATCATCATTATGGATGAGCCGACTCTGGGACTTGACCCGGAAGGAATGCGGGAACTTTTGGAAGTGATCAGCAATCTTTCCAGGGAGGACGGCAGGACACTTCTGATCTCTTCCCATCAGCTGCAGCAGGTTCAGCAGGTATGCGACCGTGTAGGAATCTTTGTGGAAGGCAGCCTGATCGCAAGCGGTACGATCGGTGAACTGGAAGAACAGGTTCGAAAGGATGGAAACTTCCTTCTGGAACTGGAGACCAGTCCCTGTGATGATAAATTGCTGGGGATGCTTTATCAGCAGGACGGGGTGCAGAATATCAGTAAAGAGGGCAGTAAGCTTATGATCACATCCAGAAAGGATCTGAGAGGGGAACTGTCCAGATTCCTGGGAGAACATGGATATTCTGTTCTTCATTTACATCAGAGAGGCGGAGATCTGGATGAGATCTACAGACGTTATTTTGAAAAGGCAGGGCAGAGCGATGAAAGAAATGAGCTTAATTCGAAGAAAAAACACTTCTGGCACAGAAAATCATCCGACGTGGATTAATGCGGCAACCGGAAGAAATGCGTTGATCCGGAAGGAACTGGCGGATCATCTGAAGAGCAGAAGGTTTCTGATTCTTCTGGTTCTGATCGGAAGTACCGGGTTTGCCAGCCTCTGGGGCGCCATCAGCGGTCTTTCTGATGCTCTTTCTCAGGACAGCAATTTTGCATTTCTGAAACTGTATACTCAGAGTGGAAATTCCATTCCGTCCTTTATGTCCTTTATTGCACTGCTCGGTCCCATCGTGGGGCTGGCATTGGGATTTGATGCCGTCAACAGTGAGCGGGCAGGCGGAACCCTGAACCGGTTGTCATCCCAGCCTATTTACAGGGATTCCATCATTATCGGAAAATTCCTGGCCGGAACCGCTGTTATCGCCATGATCATTTACTCCATGGGCATTGGACTGGGTGCTGTGGGAATCCTGACTACAGGGCTGAAGCCTTCGGGTGAAGAAGTGCTGCGAATCCTGGTATTCCTTACCTTTACGGTAGTATATATTGCATTCTGGCTGGCACTGGCGATTCTGTTTTCTGTGGTATGCCGTCATGCGGCTACCTCAGCACTGGCAGCCATTGCTCTTTGGATCTTCTTCTCGATATTCATGAGTCTGGTGGCAAATATTGTGGCTGGCGCAGTATATCCAATGAGAAATGATTATGAGATGATGGCCAACTCACTTAACAACTATACACTGGAACTGAATATGAACCGGATCTCTCCTTACTATCTGTACAGTGAAGCAGTATCTACGATCATGAATCCCAGTGTACGGTCCGTCAATGTGGTGACCATGAGTCAGCTGGTAGGTGCAGTCAGCGGATACTTGAGTTTTGGTCAGAGTCTGCTGCTGGTATGGCCCCATCTGGTTGGCCTGGCAGCATTGATGATTGCGGCATTTGCCGGTTCCTATATAGGATTTATGAGACAGGAAGTCCGGGCAAATTAAGGAATCTACGGAATATGTAATTCAGAGAGGAATTTCTGGCAGGCCAGGGACAGCTGGCGGCCGGAATCTCTCAACAGACAAATAGAACGGGTGGGGAGCGGCTCTTCGGGAGTCAGCTCTACCACCTTTTTTTCTTTTAAGGCCTGTTTTACAAAGATAGTGGGAACGATTCCGATTCCCATATTCTGTTCTGCCATGGGAGTAATGAGATCGGCAGTGGACAGTTCAATGTCAGGATGGAGGCGGACTCCATATGAGGCGAAGAGATTCTCAAGGTAGGTGCGGCCGGAGGTACCCTGTTCCAGAGTAATCAGCGGGTAGGAAGTCAGTTCCTGAAAGGACAGGGGATGGCTGCACAGTTTTTTCATGGAAGGTCCGGCGATGATGGTCATGGAAAAATCAGCCAGGGACTGCATGGACAGATCGGTGTCTCCGAAAGGAGTCGTCATGACAGCAAAATCCAACTCTCCGTTTTTTATGGCGGGTTCGGCAAGTTGGGTCGTAATACTTCGGATGCGAAGCTGCACATCCGGATACTTTTTCTTGAAAAGACCCAGAAAGGGAATCAGATAGCTTCGAAGAGTGGTTTCTGATGCACCTATTTTGATCAGACCTTTCTCCATATTCAGATATTCTTTTAATTCTTCCTCTCCGCGAAAGATCTCCATATAGGCACGTTTGATATGCTGGTACAGCAGTTCGCCTTCCGGTGTCAGGGACATCCCTTTTTTTGAGCGGACGAAGAGCTGGCAGTCCAGTTCTTTTTCAAGATTCAAAATATAATGGCTCACGGTTGGCTGGGTAAGATACATGGTTTTGGCGGCCAGAGTAATGTTCCGGTAATGGGCAACATAATAAAAAACACGGTAGGAATCGTAGCTGATCGTCATGGTGTTCTCCTTTATCCATTGAAAATATCTATAGTTTCACAAAAAAATCAGCATTATACAAATGATTGCCACTTGAGTATAATAGCAACGATCAAAAAAAGCAAGAGAGGGTGTGATATTACGGAAAAACTGACACAAGCCCTGATGGAAGAATTGAACTGTGAGACAGCCTTCACGATTCCGATATTTGGCGGAATCGGAATCGGGGAATCCGTGGCGGTAACCTGGATCATTATGGCAGTGCTGGTGCTGGTATCGATCCTGGTGACCAGAAATCTGAAGGTTGAAAATCCGGGAAAAGGACAGCTGCTTCTGGAGACTGCCGTTACCGGACTGCAGAATATGGTGAGTGGTATGACAGGAGAGGAAGGAAAGCGTTATGTTCCCTATCTTATGACTGTTCTGCTTTACATAGGAATGGCCAATATCTTCGGACTGTTTGGATTTAAGCCGCCTACCAAGGATCTGACGGTTACCGTGGCCCTGGCAGTGATGAGCATCATTCTCATTGAGTATGCCGGAATCCATGCAAAAGGGACGAAGGGATGGGTGAAGAGCTTTGCTCAGCCGGTGGCTATTATGACACCGTTTAATATACTGGAGCTGGTAATTCGTCCGTTGTCTTTGTGCATGCGTCTGTTTGGAAATGTGCTGGGAGCATTTGTTATTATGGAACTGATCAAACAGGTGGTACCGGCAGTGGTGCCTGTGGTATTCAGTCTGTATTTTGATATTTTTGACGGACTGATCCAGGCATATGTGTTTGTATTCCTGACGTCACTGTTTATTAAAGAAGCGGTGGAAGTAAACGACTGATACTAAAAAATTTAAGTAAAAGGGCACCGGGGGACAAAACAGATACGGTGCAGAAAGGATGAAAGTCATGTCAACATTAATCGCAATAGGAGCAGGTATCGCAGTATTAACAGGTGTAGGAGCCGGTATTGGTATCGGTATTGCCACATCAAAGGCAGTAGAGGCAATTGCAAGACAGCCGGAGGCAGAGAGCAAGATCATCAAATCCCTGATGCTTGGCTGTGCACTGGCAGAGGCAACCGCTATTTATGGCTTCGTGATTGCTCTTTTGGTCATTATTCTTTTGAAATAGGAACGGAAAGGCAGGTAGAGAAAAGTGCTGAATTTAAGTCCTTTAAATCTGCTGATCACGGTTGTTAACCTGCTGGTGCTTCTGGTATTGATGAGAAAATTCCTTTATAAACCGGTGCTGGAAATCATCGCAAAACGTCAGAAACTGATCGACGGACAGTTTTCGCAGGCAGATACGGCAAAAAAAGAAGCGGAGCAGTTAAAGAAACAGTATGAGGCGTGTATTGCCGAAGCGGAAGATGGAAAAGCGGCCGCAGTGATCGAGGCAAAGACCCGGGCACATGCAGAATATGACAGAATCATTTCCGAGGCGGAAAAGAAAGCCGGAGCGATCCTGGCAGAGGCAAAGAAGGCCGGACAGGAAGAAAAAGACAGGGCTCTGCGGGAGGCAGGAGGAGAGATCACAAAACTGGCAGTAGCAGCTGCTGCAAAGATCGTAGCAGATCAGGCAGGTGAAGAGAGTGATCACAGGATCTATGATGAATTTTTGAAAAAAGCAGGTGAGATGAGTGAAACAGACAGCAGATAGATATGCGGAAATGTGGAGAGAACTGAAGATTCCGGCAGAGGTCATTACACAGACTGCAGATATTTTTTCTGCAGTTCCTCAGATACGGGAAATGCTGTCAGATCCTTCGATTCTGCTTACCAGGAAACATGAGATCATTGAGAAAATCTTTCCGGAGAAGATCAGAGACATGCTGAAGATCCTGTGTGATAACCAGGATATGGAGCTTTGGGATGAGATTCTGGAATGTCGAAGAAAAGCAGCTCCGAACACAACAGAGCATCTGGAGGCTGTCCTGACCTATGTGACCCGACCGGATGAAGAACAGCTGGAGGGGATCAGGGATTTTCTGAAAAAGAAATATCATGTACAGTCAGTGACCATTCTTGAAAAACAGGATGCTTTGCTGGGTGGCGGTTTTAAGCTGCAGGCAGGTATCGATGAGTATGACTGGAGTACGAAAGAAAAGATAAGAAAGCTGGATGAAACATTAAAAAATGCTGCAGGCAACAGCAGCAGCACACAGGAGATCATATCCATTTTGCGGGAAGAGATCGAAAACTTCGATTCTTTTACAGAAGGAAGAGAAGTGGGATTTGTCAATTTTGTAGGAGACGGCATCGCCAATATTGACGGAGTGAACCATGCAGAGTATGGAGAGATCCTGCTGTTTGACAATGGCATGAAAGGAATGGTACAGGATATCAGAAGAGATGAGATCGGCTGTGTCCTGTTTGGCAGAGAAGGTGAGATCAAAGAGGGAAGCAGAGTCGTTCGAACCGGAAAGCGGGCAGGAATTCCCGTAGGGGAGAAATTCCTGGGAAGGGTAGTGGATGCGCTGGGAGCACCCATCGACGGACTGGGTGAGATCGAAGCGGAAGATTACCGTCCCATGGAGGAAAAGGCACCGGGAATCGTAGATCGAAAGTCAGTCAGTGTTCCACTGGAAACGGGAATCCTTGCCGTTGATTCCATGTTTCCCATCGGCAGAGGACAGCGAGAGCTGATTATCGGCGACCGGCAGACCGGCAAGACTTCGATTGCCACAGATACGATTCTGAATCAGAAGGGGAAAGATGTCATCTGTGTCTATGTAGCCATCGGTCAGAAGGCATCCACAGTGGCGAAGGTGGTAAATACGCTGAAAACCCATGGAGCAATGGAGTATACGGTGGTAGTTTCTGCTACGGCCAGTGATCCTGCCTCCCTGCAGTATGTGGCTCCTTATTCCGGTACCGCATTAGCTGAATATTTTATGTATCAGGGAAAAGATGTGCTGATCGTCTATGATGACCTGTCCAAACATGCAGTAGCGTACAGAGCATTATCTCTGCTGTTGGAGCGTTCACCGGGAAGAGAGGCTTATCCGGGAGATGTATTCTATCTCCATTCCCGTCTGCTGGAGCGTGCCAGCAGACTTTGCGAGGAAAAAGGCGGCGGATCTATCACGGCTCTGCCGATCATCGAGACTCAGGCAGGGGATGTGTCTGCGTATATTCCGACCAATGTCATTTCTATCACTGATGGACAGATCTTTCTGGAGAGTGATCTGTTTTTCTCCGGTATGAGACCGGCGGTAAATGTGGGCCTTTCCGTATCCCGTGTGGGAGGTGCGGCTCAGACAAAAGCCATGAAAAAAGCAGCCGGGAGTATTCGTATCGATCTGGCTCAGTACCGGGAGATGGAAGTATTTACCCAGTTTTCCTCGGATCTGGATGAAACTACCAGGGAACAGCTTGCTTACGGAAGCTGTCTGATGGAGCTGTTAAAGCAGCCGCTCTGTCATCCCATGAGTCTTCACGAGCAGGTGCTGACATTGTTTCTGGCGACGAAAAAGCAGTTTTTATTCCTGGAAACAAAGCAGGTGAAAGCATATCAGAGCGCACTCCTGGCATGGTTTGAGGAAAACCATAGGGAGATCATTGATGAGATCGAGCAGACCGGAGATCTGTCGGAGATGCTGCAGCAGCAGATTCTTGAGGCAGCCCGGGAATTTAAAAGCAGGTGGAAATAAATGGCAGCAGCAAGAGAGATCCAGACCAGAATCAAGAGTATACAGGATACGATGAAGATTACCAGTGCCATGTATATGATTTCCTCTGCCAAGCTGAAAAAAGCCAGAAAAAATCTGGCACAGACACAGCCTTATTTTGACGGGCTGCAGAGGACCATTGCCCGTATGATCCGTCATTTGCCGGAGATGGAACACCGTTTTTTTGGAAACGGGGAACAGAATCCGGGATCGGGAAAGAAAAAAGGGTATGTGGTAGTCACGGCAGACAAAGGACTGGCAGGAGCCTACAACCATAACGTGGTGAAGCTGACAGAAAAGTGTCTGTCAGAATGTGAGGATTATCTGCTTTTTGTGGTGGGAGAACTGGGAAGAGATTATTTTGTCCGTCACAGGATACCCATAGATACCCATTTCCGGTATACGGTCCAGGATCCCACCTTAAGCAGAGCAAGAGATATCGGAGAACGGGTGGTATCCATGTATGAAAGCGGGGAGCTGGATGAGGTCAATATCATTTATACCCAGGCTGTGAATTCCATGAAAGAGGAGGCAGTGGTACAGCGGCTGCTCCCTCTGGAAAAATCAGATTTTAGTGGAACTGTACCGGCCGATGTGTATGTGGAGGATATCCGTATGGTGCCCTCTCCCGAATATGTACTGGACAATGTGGTGCCGGACTATGTGACCGGGTTTATCTACGGAGCCCTGGTAGAGTCTTTCTGCAGTGAACAGAATGCCAGAATGATGGCCATGGAGGCAGCAACAGACAATGCCGGGAAGATGCTTAAGGAACTTCAGATCACGTTTAACCGGGTGAGACAGGGAGCTATCACCCAGGAAATCACCGAAGTGGTCGCAGGAGCCAAAGCACAGAAGAAGAAAAAGCGGAAGAAATCGTGAGGGCAGAGTGAGCGGGAAAGGACGTAGACAGATATGAAACAGGGAAAAATTGTACAGGTACAGGGGCCTGTGGTAGATGTGGAGTTCCAGGATTCTGATCTGCCCGGGATCAAAGAAGCCCTGGAAGTGGATAATCATGGAGAGCGATGTGTCATGGAGGTCTCCCAGCATGTCGGAGGAAATACAGTCAGATGTATCCTTTTGGCTGCCAGCGAGGGCCTTTGTCGGGATATGGCCGTGACATCTACAGGAGACAGTATCAAAGTTCCGGTGGGAGATAAGACGCTGGGACGGCTGTTCAATGTATTTGGAGAGACGATTGACGGCGGAGAAAGTCTGAAGGAAGAGCCCCACTGGAGCATTCACCGGGAGCCGCCTGCATTTTCGGAGCAGAGTCCGGTAGTGGAGATCCTGGAGACCGGGATCAAGGTCATTGACCTGCTGGCACCTTACTCAAAAGGCGGAAAGATCGGTCTGTTCGGTGGAGCCGGAGTGGGAAAAACGGTGCTGATCCAGGAACTGATCCGAAATATTGCCACGGAACATGGAGGATACTCTATTTTCACAGGAGTGGGAGAAAGATCCAGAGAGGGAAATGATCTGTGGAGTGAAATGAAAGCGTCAGGGGTGCTGGAAAAGACAGCGCTGGTATTCGGACAGATGAATGAGCCGCCCGGAGCCCGTATGCGTGTGGCCCAGACGGGCCTTACGATGGCAGAATATTTCAGGGATCAGGAGCATCAGAACGTGCTGCTGTTTATCGATAATATTTTCCGGTTCACCCAGGCAGGTTCGGAGGTCTCAGCACTGCTTGGAAGAATGCCTTCCGCAGTGGGATATCAGCCTACGCTGGCCACGGAAATGGGAGAACTGCAGGAGAGGATCGCATCTACGAAGAGCGGATCCGTGACTTCGGTTCAGGCCGTTTATGTTCCTGCCGATGACCTGACAGACCCGGCTCCGGCCACTACATTTGCACATCTGGATGCCACCACGGTGCTTTCTAGAAAAATCGTGGAACAGGGAATCTATCCGGCAGTGGATCCTCTGGAATCCAATTCCAGGATCCTGGAGGAAGATATTGTGGGAAAAGAGCATTACGAGACAGCAAGAAGAGTACAGGAGACCCTGCAGAAGTACAAGGAACTGCAGGATATCATTGCGATCCTGGGTATGGAGGAATTGTCGGAAGAGGATAAAAAGACAGTTTTCCGGGCCAGAAAGATTCAGAAATTCCTGTCCCAGCCATTTTTCGTAGCAGAAAACTTCACCGGGATCAAGGGCAGATATGTACCGTTAAAGGAAACGGTGAGGGGCTTTAAAGCTATTGTGGACGGTGAGATGGATGAGTATCCGGAAGCGGCTTTTTTCAATGTGGGAACCATTGAAGAAGTAAAAGAAAAGGCGGCAGCCATGGAACAGGAAGCTTCTGTGGAACATGAATCTGCCGGGAAAGCATAATATACAGGGAGCAGTCAGATATGAAAACATTCAGTTTGAAAATACTGGCAAGTGACAGGGTATTTTATGACGGAAGATGCAAAATGGTGATCCTGCCGGCAGAGGACGGTGAACTTGGCGTGATGGCAAATCATGGAGATATGGTTGCTGCGCTGGACGTAGGAGAGCTGCGGATCCAAAAAGAAGATGATACCTGGGAGCGGGCATTGATCGGCAAGGGTGTGATGCAGGATATCAACAACCGGATGACGGTGCTGACTGAATTTGCAGAGTATCCGGAAGAAATTGATGCAAAAAGGGCTCAGGAAGCAAAGGAACGGGCCCAGGAGCAGCTTCGGCAGAAGCAGAGTATCCAGGAATACCATCATTCCAAAGCATCCCTGGCCCGTGCATTGGCCAGGCTGAAGGAAAGCAGTAAGTATCCGCCTACCGGATATTGAGAAAGTATCGTCTGGGTAAAGGATGGAGCGGCCGCACTAAATTTCTGTTTTAGTGCGACAGCTCCATTTTTTTATGATCCGAACAATTACCAGCTTCTTGCAGAGTCTGCGGAAATAGTCTATAATAAGAAAGAATGGGAGTAGTGAAGATGGAGGAAGATATGAAAGTTTCAGTTGTGATTCCCTGCTATAATTCTCAGGCTACCATCCGAAAAGAAGTGGAAATGATTATGGCAGAGTTTGAAAAAATAGAGGGATATACTTGTGAGTTTGTGCTGGTAAATGACTACTCCGGAGATGATACATACGGAGAAATACGAAAGCTTGGAAAACTCTATCCGGAAGTCAAGGGGGTAAATCTGCTGCGGAATTTCGGTCAGCACAATGCGCTGATGGCAGCTATGCATTATACCGACGGAGACTATATTTTGGGTATGGACGATGATCTGCAGACGCATCCGTCCCAGATCAGCAAACTGGTCAAAAAGATGGAGGAAGGATACGATCTGGTGTATGGATGTTATCCTCACAGAAAGAATTCTCCTTTGAAGAATTTTTCAAGTTTGCTGAACAAGGTATCCTCCCGTATTCTGCTGGGGAGACCGAAAAATATTGTTTCCAGCAATTTCTGGATCATCACCAGACAGGTCAGAGATGAAGTGATCAAATACAACGGATACAATCCCTATGTGGATGCAATTTTTTACCGCACCACCCACAATATCGGAAATGTGGAGGTAGAGCATTTTAAGCGGGAAGTGGGGACATCCAATTATACTTTGAAAAAGCTGATCCGTCTGTGGCTGGCGTACTGGAATTATTCGGTGATTCCTTTAAGAATCTCTTCAGTGCTGGGAGGCATTTCAGCAACAGGAGGCTTTCTGGCTGCTGTGATTATCGTTATCAAAAAAATGATCGAGCCGACCGTCACGGTGGGCTGGGCTTCGACGATCAGCATTATGGTGGTATTTTTCGGGCTGGTTCTGATGATCCTTGGAATTATCGGAGAGTACCTGGGGAAAATAATCCTGATCATGAATAATACCCCGCAGTTCATCGTGCGTGAAACTATAAATATAGGTGAAGAGGAACAGGATTCGTGAAAAAACTGATGATTTTGGGCGCAGGAACTTATCAGGTGCCCTTGATAAGGACTGCCAGGAGGATGGGACTTTATACCATCGTAGTCAGTATTCCGGGAGATTATCATGGATTTTCAATAGCAGATAAAGTCTACAAGATGGATACCAGAGATAAAGAAGGAATTCTGGAAGCAGCAAAAAAGGAAAAGATTGACGGGATCTGTACTTCAGGGACGGATGTGGCAGTCCGTACCATCGGATATGTCTGTGAAAAACTGGGGCTTTGCGGGATTCCCTATGAGGCGGCCGGAATTGTTACAGATAAGGCAAAGATGAAGGAGGCCTTTTTAAGAGGCGGGGTTTCGGCTGCAAAGGGAACAAAAGTGTTTGATGTAGCAGAAGCAAAGATGGCGTCGGCAGACCTGGGTTACCCTGTGGTCATAAAACCGGTAGACAGTTCGGGAAGCAGGGGAATTTCGGTGGTAAGGAATGAGCAGGAGGTGGATCTTGCATTTGCTCATGCCATAAAAAGGTCCAGGCAAAACTATGTCCTGGTCGAACGGTTTTTAAAAGGTGTCGAGATCGGAGCGGATGGATTTGTATGTAACGGGAAACTGATTTTTCTGGCACCCCATGGAAAGTTTATTTACCATGGAGAGAATATCACCGTTCCTGTGGGACATGTCTTCCCCTATGACTGTTCAGAAAAGGTGGAGCGGGAAATTGCAAGGCAGATGCAGGCTGCGGTTTCGGCTGCAGGTCTTGACCACTGTTCCGTGAATGCAGATATCTTTGTGGATGGAGAGCAGGTGTCCGTCATTGAAATCGGGGGACGGACAGGGGCCACCTGTATTCCGGAACTGATCTCCATGTGCTATGGATTTGATTTTTATGAACAGATGATCAAAAGCGCTCTTGGAGAACCCGTAGAGTTTTCCGATGTGCCGAAGGTTCCCTGTATGGCGAAGCTCCTCTTAAGCCCTGTCAGCGGAACGATCACAAATGTGGATGTTAAGGGAATTGAAATGCTCTGCCGGGAGGGCGTGATGATCGATCTGGATTATCCGGTGGGTCATCATGTATTTGCAATGTCTGACGGGACTGATCGCATCGGCCATGTGATATCAGCCACACAGGACGAGAGAAAGCTGGATGAGATCATGAGACAGGTGCGCAGTTGTATCTGGATCGACGGAAGAAATCTGGAGGAAATATGGAACGGATAAAAAAATATGTGCTTTTGCATCTGACGATCATGCTGTTTTCTCTGACCGGTGTATTTTCCAAGATCGCATCTCAGTATTACAGCAAAGAAGGACTGACAAGTCTGATGCTGTACGTTTTTCTTTTTCTCATGCTTTTAAACTGCTTTTTCTATGCCCTTGCCTGGCAGAGAATCATAAAACGGTTTGAACTGAATGTGGCATACGCCAACAGAAATGTGTATCTTATCTGGTCTCAGGTGTGGGCTGTGGTTATTTTTCGGGAAAATCTTTCTATCAACAACATTCTGGGACTGATGTTGGTATTTGTCGGAGTATTGGTGGTGGTCTGGAATGAATGAATATATGCTGATCATGTTCGGGGCGACGTTTTTTTCGGCAATGTCCCAGATTCTGCTGAAACAAAGCGCAAACAAAACCCATAAGAAGCTGATCTATGAATATCTGAACTGGCGTGTGATCCTGTCCTATACGATTTTCTGTATTGTGCTGGTGGTGGACACGTATGCATATACCAGAGTGGATATGAAATATGGGGCGGTCATTGATACCTTTACCTATGTGTTTGTTATGGTGCTTTCTAATCTGATCCTGAAGGAACGTTTTACCAGGGAAAAGCTGATCGGCAACCTGATCATTATAGCCGGTGTACTGGTATATACCCTGTAGAACTGGAGAAAATGGAGAAATACAAAGTAACCGTGAAGAAGTCGAAATGGCTGCGAAACGAGGGAGGATAAGCAAATGAGAGAACTGATTGAAGTACTGGAGATCATCCTTGAACATGTGGTGGAGATCGGAATCCTGATCTTTGAGTTTATTGGGGTGGGAGTAATCATTTATACCAGTCTGGTCAGTCTGTATAAATATATCATGAGAAAACCGGATGTGAGGATTTACCTGGCAAAAGGATTGGCGATGGGACTGGAATTTAAGCTCGGCAGCGAGATTCTTCGTACCGTGGTAGTACGTGAGTGGAAAGAGATCGCCATTGTGGCAGGGATCATCGCACTTCGTGCGGCACTGACGTTCCTGATCCACTGGGAGATCAAAGAAGAAGAAAAAGGAATCAGTCTGGAGCAGTGAGCTGCTTCAGGCTTTAGAAGAGAGGCAGAAAATGACACAGACAGAAAAACAGGAAATGATGATTCATGCCCCGATACCGGGGCTGATAGGGCGTCTGGCAGTACCGACTATTATCAGTATGCTGGTTACGTCCTTTTATAATATGGCAGATACTTTTTTTGTGGGAAGGATTGGAACAAGTGCCACGGCTGCAGTGGGTGTGGTATTTCCGCTCATGTCGGTGATCCAGGCCATCGGATTCTTCTTCGGTCACGGGTCAGGGAATGCCATGTCACGAAAACTGGGTGCGGGGGACAGTGAAAATGCAGAGCAGCTGGCTTCCTGCGGCTTTTTTTCAGCCTTTGGCTGCGGGCTTCTGATTCTGATCTTTGGGCTGATGTTTTTGGAACCGCTGGGAAAGATTCTGGGGTCGACGGAGACGATCCTTCCTTATACAATGGAATATTTAAGGATCATACTGCTTGGCGCACCCTATATGACGGCTTCTCTGGTATTGAATAATCAGATGCGGTTTCAGGGAAATGCTTTTTATGCCATGATAGGAATTACCAGCGGGTCTGTGCTGAATGTGATCCTGGATCCCATCCTGATCTTCGGATTTCACATGGGCATTGCCGGTGCGGCGGCAGCCACTGTTTTCAGCCAGTTAGTGAGCTTTGTTCTACTTCTGTACGGTATGAAACGATCCGGGTGTGTACCGCTGAAGATCCGAAATATGAAATATCTGCCAGGACAGATCCGGGAGATCACAGGAGGAGGGCTGCCTTCGCTCTGTCGTCAGGGACTGGCAAGTCTGGCTACAGTGGTGTTGAATCTGGCGGCAGGGCCCTTCGGCGATGCTGCGATTGCAGCCATGACCATCGTCAACCGGATCACTTTTTTTGCCAATGCATCGGTAATCGGATTCGGACAGGGCTTCCAGCCGGTCTGTGGTTTTAATTATGGTGCCGGAAACGTCAGGAGAGTACGAGAGGCCTTCTGGTTTTGTGTAAAGACGGCTACGGCAGTGTTATGTATTCTGGGAGTGGCCGGCTTTGTCTTCTCCGGTCAGCTGATCCGCATCTTCCGTAAGGATGATCTGGAAGTGATCCGGATCGGAACCACAGCTCTTAGAATGCAGTGTCTGACGCTGCCGCTGATCGGCTTTACCATTATGAATACCATGCTGTTTCAGACCTGTAAATGGACCATGCCGGCCAGTATCCTGTCTTCGGCAAGGCAGGGAATCTTCTTTTTGCCGGCAGTTCTGATCCTGCCGCTGATCCTGGGACTTACGGGAATCCAATTGAGTCAGCCTGTGGCAGATGCGGCATCTTTTGTGATGGCAGTGTTGTTTTGCAGAAGCATGATGAAAAGGCTGGAAACGGCATAACAGGAAATATGATCAGCTCAGATTGTGAGGATGAAAAATGAATAAAACATACAACGAAAACGGAAAAAACGGGGCACAGATCTGCTCCGTTTTTAAGAAATGCGGGGGCTGTCAGTATCAGGGAATGTCCTATAAAGAGCAGCTGAAGAAAAAGGAACGTGAAGTGCAGGGACTTTTAAAGCCTTTCGGGAAAGTAAAACCCATACTGGGTATGGAGGAACCTTATTATTACCGGAACAAAGTGCATGCGGTTTTTGGAAGGGAACGAAACGGCAATATTATTTCCGGAACCTATCAGGCAGGCACTCATAAAATTGTAAACATCGATGAATGTATGATCGAAGACAGAAAATCGGGAGAGATCATCCGTACGATTCGCAGTCTTTTAAAATCCTTCAGGATCAGGACTTACGATGAGGATACGGGATATGGTCTGCTGCGTCATGTTATGGTGCGAAGAGGTTTTTCAAGCGGTCAGATCATGGTAGTGCTTGTGGTATCTTCGCCGATCTTCCCTTCCAAGAATAATTTCGTGAAAGCGCTGAGAAAAGAGCATCCCGAGATCACCACGGTGGTGCTTAATATCAATGATAAAAAGACCAGTATGGTTCTGGGAGAACGGGACATCGTACTTTACGGAAAAGGATACATCGAGGACACTCTCTGCGGCTGTGTATTTCGGATCTCTCCCCAGTCCTTCTATCAGGTGAATTCCGTACAGACCGAAGTGCTGTACGGCAAGGCAATCGAATATGCCGGCCTTACAGGGAAAGAGAGGGTCATTGATGCATATTGCGGTATCGGAACCATCGGTCTCATTGCTTCCGGCCAGGCAAAAGAGGTCATCGGCATTGAACTGAATAAGGATGCGATCCGGGATGCCCGCACCAATGCCAGGAGAAACGGAATTACCAACATGACCTTTATCAATGCGGATGCGGGAAAATGCATGGTCTCCATGGCACAGGCCGGAGAACGGGCGGACGTGGTCTTTATGGACCCGCCGAGAGCCGGAAGTGACGAGGCCTTTCTGTCCTCCGTGGTGACACTGAACCCGGAAAAAGTAGTGTATGTGTCCTGTAATCCGGAGACACTGGCCAGAGATCTTAAATACCTGACCGGGCATGGGTATCGGGTGCAGGAGATGCAGCCTGTGGACATGTTCTGTTGGTGTGAGCATGTGGAGACTGTGTGCCTCTTGAGCAACCGAAAACCTGATACGAAAGTCAGGATCGATGTGGATCTGGAAGACTACTACCGTATCAAGGATTCTAAGAAGAATCAGAACTGAAAATAAAACACCGAACTAAGAGCGAAAGCTGCTGATGTGTCAAAGCATCGGCAGCTTATTTTTTTGCCGAAGGGAGGTGGTGCCTATGATCTGGATCCGGTGATCTTGGAACGGTAACTGGCAATCAAAGACAATCTGGGAAACGGAGGAAATCATAATGGCAAAGAAGAGAAGTGTTAAGGTTTATGGACAGAGCGGCTATAAGTATAGGGAAACGCCGACGATCATGCTGAAGGGGCTGTGGCTTAAGGAAGCGGGTTTTGATATCGGGGACTATATCTCCGTCACCTGCGAGGATGGCAAAATCATCATCACCCAGGATGCCGAGAGGGTTGCTGTGAAGGCCGCAGAGGCTGAGTTTATGGAGAGGGAGATGAAAGCCTTGCAGAAGCGCTATGAGGCTGAGAAATCCAAAAAAAGGGCTCAGATGGTAGCGGAAGCCGGGAGCGAGGTGGTGACCATGTTTACCACGGAAGAACTGCAGTCGATCGACAGAAAGTATTTCACGGTGATTGTGGCGGATGCCTTTGATGTAACCTTAATCAGTAACAACACCCGGCATGTCTGGTATATCCACAGTGTGGAGCTGAAGGATCGGAATTTTTGTCTGGTCTATCATAAGCACAAAATCAGTCACCCCTATCACAGCCATTCCCGGTGCGGAACACTTCGAAAGGCGATTAGGGATATCAAGTCCCATGATGAATTTCAATTAAACGGCAGGAAGCCAGTCTATAAGCATTAAAAGCAGAGCGGTAGCACCCGATGATGGATGTTACCGCTCTTTCTTAAGTTTTGGATTATGTAGTTGTCTTATTTGTGATTCTTCTTACAGTGGCGAAGTCTCAGGTATTCGCAGACGGCATTGTGGGCATTGTTGATCTCCTGACGGCCACGGCTGGACTTCAGATTAATCTCGATGCAGATGTCATCAATGGACATTCCCTGCAGGCTCAGACGGATGATCTTGGCATAGCGGGGATTCTCCTTGTCGAAGTGAGCCAGAAGCTTAATCTTCAGTTCTTCTTCGGTTGGTTCCGGGCAGAGCTTGTCCAGAACCTGATCTTCGACTGACGGCTGCGATGTATCTTCGATGTCAAAGGTTTCGCCGTCATATTCGTAATCGAGAGACAGGATCTCCACGCGCTTCGGATTGTAGCGTTCCAGAAGTCCCTTGTTCGGGCATCCCTTACAGCGTCTGGTGTAAGGGCAAAGCTTGTCTGAACCATCAGGGTTCTTTCCGATGATGCAGCGACCTTCGCGGCGCATTTCCATGTCCTTGTTGAGTTCATCCCAAAAGCCCTTCATGTAGGAAGCATAATGGTCTTCGCTGATGGCCATGAAGCCGATCTCAAAGGAAAACTCTCCGAGATGCATGGTGGTGAAGTTGGCCTGGATGTAGTCGCCTTTCTGCAGACCGAACTTCTCTTTGAGGAAGGGGACTAAGACCTTGCCTTTCGGGACGGGATTTCCGTCAAATGATTTGCGGTTGTCATACTTGTGAGTGTTGCTATAATCTGCTATTTTTCCCATGATCGTTTCCTCCTTGGGTTTTCATCTGGAGGAAAGACAGGGTAGACAGCTTCGTTTTGGCAGAGCTTGACCAGCCCATAACATTTCCTCCTGTTATCGGTTTCTGGTCAGTTGTTGAAGGTCTGACGCTATATTCAGTTGCCCTTCAGGTGAGCCGTTTCAGCGTGTCTTGCGTCCAAGACCGGCTCAGCGTCAGGGTGGTGCAGTTTTTCGCCATGCTCCTGGGCGATAAAACGGGAGAAAGCTGTCGTACCAATGACGGAGCAGACCTATTCCCCCGATAGTGCCACTATATCATCCATGAAAATTAATAAAAAATTGTGCTGTTCATTTCTTGGTGGTAAGGTAAGAAAATGAATAAATAATTATTGTGGCGTTTTGTTTTTGGTGGTATACTAAAACTGACGACACGAAAGGAGGGTGCGCTTGGGAAAACGACTCTTTCAAGAAGTGTATGTCTCTCAAAGCAGAACAGATGAACTTGGTCTTCCTGGACTGGTTGTTGTGAGTGAAGCAGACGATAGAGATACCGTTGACTTCACTTATCATGCTGTCCATAAGTCCTATTTCGATAAGGACAAGATGAAGTGCCCGTTTTGTAGTGGGACAAACACGGCAGAAACGAAAATAAGACCGAGGAAGTTCAAAGACATCCTGACTTCCGGGGAGAAAAAAGGAAAAGTAATAGATCTGGTCTTCCATCAGCGGTTCTTTCGGTGCGATGACTGTAAAGGGAAAATCTTCCGGGAGGATATTGATTTCGCCGAGGAAGGTTGCCGATATACAAACAGATTTTCAGACCTTCTGGCAGAGGGAACTTTGACAAGGACATATGAGCGGGTGTGTAAAGAATACGGAGTACCGGCATCCAAGGCTTCGGTTGGAGTTATAATGAGACGCCGCCTACGTATGAAGCGGGAGCAGATGCCTCCACTTAAGACACCTGATAGCCTCATCATATTTGTGGCATATTACTTCAGTGATGCGTATCCGATCGTGCTGGGGTTATATGGGAGAGAAGTGAAGCTGATTGATGTTTTGAGTGGATCTGATGAAGCAACATACGCAGTATTCTTCCAGGAGCTGGACAGGGATGATGTGAAGCGTGTGTATATCGATCCGGATGAACAGCTACATATGGCGGCGGCAGCTGCGTTCCCTGATGCTGAGATTATGCTGTCGGAAGAATGTGTTCAGCGGTATGCCAGAGATGCATTCAAGGAAATCATCCGCAAGGATGGAAGCAGATGCTCTATTCCACACAGATATCACACTCTGACCATTGCGGAAAGTTATCTGTCCGAGTTTGAGCATAAGCGTGTTATCAGTGGATTAAGAAGACGGAACCGCTTGAGAGCATCCTATAACGCATACCAGGATTTGCTGGTGAAGATGGAACAGAAATGGGATTTGGACATAATCCGCAGATGGATCGAAGCCCTTCCGGATTATCTTGATGAAGCAAAAAGTGATGGAGAGGATCTGGAAGAACTGACAGAGTTTGATCTGTTCCGGGATGTGTTGGAAATCTATGAACCGCAGATTCAGGCATATCTGAATTTGAATAAAAAGCCGCCTGCAGCAATGGCATCCGCTGTGCTGGCGGTGCTTGATGCGTTGGGTGAGATGCCGTATTGCATCTATGATGTGCTTCATGCACGGATGCTACTAAATGTAGATCAAGACAAAAGGATAGTAGGTGGGAAGGCATATCGGATCGGAGTTCCAGTTGACCGCCTGACAAGAAAAATGAATGAAATATCAGGACAAATAAAGAAAAAGAAGGAGGAAGAGGAATATGGATACGAACCAGAAGATTAAAGAGGTGGGTGTAAATATCCAGGAAAAGGCTACCGTCATTTGGAATGTAGCAAACAGCCTCTTTGGTGCATACAAGCCACACGAGTACGGCTTGGTTATTTTACCGATGGTCGTTATCAAACGCTTCCATGATTGTCTGTTACCGACGCATGATAAAGTGGTGCAGACATATAAGGATATTGAAGGCCTGGCTGTAAAGGATGCTTTTTTGAGGAAGGCATCCGGGTATCGTTTTTACAATACCAGTGAGTACACATTTGAGAAGTTGAAGGCTGATCCGGAGAATATCAAGGTAAACTTTGAGGCTTATCTGAATGGTTTCTCTGATAATGTCATGGATATTCTTGCACGTATGGATTTCTTCACGCAATTGGAGCGTATGGCAAACGCCGGCCTTCTGTATCAGGTTATCAGTGATTTTTGCTCTGAAAAAGCAGATATGGATCCGAAGAAAATCTCTGCGGTCGATATGGGCTACATCTTTGAGAATCTGGTTCAGAGATTTTCCGAGTCTTATGATGAAGAAGCCGGAGCCCATTTCACAAGCAGAGATATTATTTATCTGATGTGCGATTTGCTGACAGAGAAAATGGGAATGGCGGAAGAGGGGCGTATCTATACCGCCTATGATATGGCGATGGGCACCAGCCAGATGCTGACCTGTATGGAAGAAAGGCTTTCTGCTTTGGACAAGGCGGCAAAGCTTATCTGCTATGGCCAGGAGATCAATCCTTTCACATTTGGTATCGCAAAGGCGGATATGCTGATACGTGGCGGTGATCCTGAGAACATGCAGTTCGGAGATACACTAAGCGAAGATAAGTTCTCCGGCATGACTTTTGACTTCGTTATCAGTAATCCTCCGTTCGGTATTGACTGGAAGCGGGAAGCATCGAAAGTAGAAGCTGAAAATAAGCTTGGAAACGGAGGGCGCTTTGCACCGGGACTTCCTCCTAAGAGTGACGGACAGATGCTGTTCCTGATGAATGGCATAGCAAAATTAAAAGATACCGGACATATGGCGATTATTCAGAACGGATCCAGCTTGTTTACAGGTGATGCCGGATCCGGTCCGAGCAATATCCGCCAATTCATTATTGAAAACGATTGGCTGGATGCTATTGTCCAGCTTCCGAATGACAGTTTTTACAATACGGGCATAGCCACCTATGTATGGCTGCTCACCAAAGAAAAGCCAGTGAGCCATAGGGAACATGTACAGTTGATTGATGCCAGTCAGTGTTTTGTACCACGCCGTAAGCCAATAGGAAATAAACGTGTTGATATCACACAGGAGGCCAGAGATTTAATTGTAAAGGCGTATGGTGAATACAGGGATGAAACCTTTGAAGCCATTGCTGAGGGCGGTCATAAACTGGTAGTAAAGACGAAAGTCCTTCCGGCAATTAGTCTTGGATATAATAAGATTACGATAGAGAATCCTCAACTGGATGCAGATGGCAAGCCTATACTAAAACGGGGCAAGCCTCAAGCGGACACATCAAAACGAGACACAGAAAATGTACCTCTTGATGAAGATATGGATGAATACTTCACCCGTGAGGTGCTTCCTTACAGCCCGAATGCCTGGATAGATCATTCCAAGGATAAAGTGGGATATGAGATTCCGTTTACAAGAACATTCTATGAGTATGAGATGCTTGAACCGGCAGAAGACATTGCTGTAAGGATTGAAGAGCACGAAAAAGTTTTGATGGATAAACTTCAGGCTCTGTTCGGAAAGGCGGGATCGTGATGGAACAATACGCGCAGATGAAGAACAGTGGTGTGAGCTGGATACAGGATGTTCCAAGCGACTGGGGTATTCGTGTGCTTTTCCAGCTTGTCGATCAGGTAAAAAACAAGAATAAGGATTTAGCAGAACAGAATCTGCTTTCGCTAAGCTATGGAAAAATTAAGCGGAAGGACATCAACAATCCGGAGGGATTACTTCCGGAGTCTTTTGATGGCTATAACATTATAGAGGCGGATGATATAGTCCTGCGACTGACAGACCTTCAAAACGATCATACAAGTCTTCGCGTTGGTCAAGCCAAGGAACGAGGCATAATAACATCTGCATACACCACTTTAAGACCATCATCATTAGTCAATCCTCAATATCTGTATTATGTGATGCATGCATATGATCTAATAAAAGGATTCTACGGAATGGGATCTGGCGTTAGACAAGGTTTGAATTTTGATGAGGTAAAGACAATTAAGGTTCCATTTCCTTCGATAAATGAACAGATGGAAATTGTAAAATATCTTGATGAACAGGTGGAGCAGATAGATGCTATTATTGGAGAAGCAAGGTCAACTGTTGAGGAATACAAAAAATGGAAACAATCAATTGTGTTTGAAGCGGTGACAAAGGGCTTAGTCAAAGAAGTTAATTTTCGTGATAGTGGTGAATACTGGATAGGTGATATTCCTTCTGCTTGGGGGATGAGAAAAGTAAAGCATATAGTCAAGATAGAAAATGGATCAGACCCAAAGACCGATGGCAGCATCCCAGTTTATGGAAGTGGAACAGGAAGTTTTAAGACTTGTGGAGAATTTAAAGAAGGACCAGCAGTATTGTTAGGAAGAAAAGGAACAGTAAGTATTCCAAGATATATCGAAGGAAAGTATTGGAATGTTGACACGGCATTTAATGCATATGCTACAACATCATCATTAAATTTAAAATATTTTTATTATGTCGCAATGTGCTTTGATTATCCTGCGTATACATCAAAAACCACACTTCCGAGTATGACACAAACGATTTATAACAATATCAGAATACCTTACCCCGACAAAGGAGAACAGGACGAGATAGTAAGATACTTAGACGAGCGTATTCAGGAGATTGATAGTTTCCTGGAAGAAAAAATATCATTACAGGAAGATCTTGAAATATATAAGAGATCACTAATATATGAAACGGTTACCGGCAAGCGAAAGGTGGTGTGATTATGGCGAAAGATACGAGATTCGACAAACGTGTTAAGGCCTATACGGATGCCATCGGTAAGATGATGGATGAATCAGAGAAGAACTTAGAGAGTAAAATCGAAGAGTATCTCACATCGCCTGAAGGTGGATGGCAGAAGGCTACAGATGCGGGCTACTGTAATCACGATTATCGGGGGATGGCTCTGGATATCGTCACGCTAACCGACTTTGTGAAGGCTAGTCAGCCGATGGCGTGGAAGCGTTTTGAACGGATGTGCAATATTGATCCGGTTCGTCAGTTCTATAAGGCGTTTGACAGTGCTGTCAATCAGGTCGGACTGATCGAAGTATTACGACATGGGTTCAAGCATCGTGGGGTACAGTTCTCTGTATGTTATTTTGCACCGGAATCTACGCTAAATAAGCTGGCGGTGGAGAATTACCAAAAGAATATCTGTCAGTGCATCCGGCAGTGGCATTATTCGGAGACGAATACCAACACGGTCGATATGATGTTGGCATTGAATGGCATTCCCATCATAGCGATTGAATTAAAAAATCAGTTGACCGGGCAGAGCATCGATGATGCGAAGCGTCAGTGGATGTATAACAGGGATCCGAAGGAAGCGTGTTTTGGTCAGAATAAGCGCATTCTGGCGTATTTTGCTGTGGATCTTTATAATGCAGCGATGGCGACGGTCATTGACCGGGATAAGACTCCGTTCCTGCCGTTCAATCAGGGAAGCAATGGAGCCGGAAAAGACGGTGGTGCAGGAAATCCGCAGACAGAAGACGGCGATTATGTAACAAGCTATCTGTGGAAGGAAGTATGGCAGAAGGATAAGCTCCTGGATATATTGCAGAAGTTCATCAATGTACAGAAGGAAGAAAAGAAGACTAAGAACAAAGACGGATCACAGCGTATCGAGACGAAAACAAAGGTCATTTTCCCGCGTTATCATCAGCTGGATGTAGTGCGGAAACTGGTCGATCATGTGCGTGAAGGCGGTGCAGGTCATAATTATCTGATTCAGCACAGCGCAGGCAGCGGCAAGTCCAATTCTATCGCATGGACGGCATATCGAATGGCGAGTCTGCATAATGCGGATAATGAGGCAATCTTTGATAGTGTCATCATTGTTACTGACAGACGAGTGCTGGATCAGCAGCTTCAGGCTACCGTGTCGAGTTTTGATCATACTCTGGGAACTGTTGTAACGATTGATGAAAAGAAGAGTTCAAAGGATTTGAAGGATGCCATCAATGATGGTAAGCGCATTATTGTGACAACGCTTCAGAAGTTCCCGGTGATCTATGATCAGGTCAAGGATACTGCCGGAAAGCATTTTGCGATCATCGTTGATGAAGCGCATTCCAGTCAGACCGGTCAGAGTGCAATGAAGCTGAAGACAGCTCTTGCTGATGTGGATGATGCCCTGAAGGAATATGCAGAGCTGGAAGGAAAGGCCGAGGAAGAAATCGATAACAAGGATATCTTTGTCCAGGAGATGCTGTCACAGGGACGCCATAAGAACCTGTCCTTCTTTGCGTTTACCGCAACACCAAAGGGAAAGACACTGGAAATCTTTGGTGAGCCATATCCTGATGGCTCCTTCCATCCGTTCCATATCTATTCCATGAAGCAGGCGATTGAAGAAGGCTTCATTCTGGATGTGCTGGCGAACTATGTTACCTATAAGATGTGTTACCAGATCGCAAAGAACACGCCGGATAATCCGGAAGTTCCGACATCCAAGGCAATAAAGACTATTCGCCGGTATGAGGAACTGCATCCGCATAATCTGGAACAAAAGGCAGCGATCATTGTCGAGACTTTCCGGGATATCACGAAGAAGAAGATCGGCGGTCAGGGCAAGATGATGGTTGTCACCGCATCCAGATTGGCCGCGGTGCGGTATTACCATACGATCAAGCAGTATCTGAAATCGAATAACTATGATGATGTTCAGATTATGATCGCTTTCAGCGGTGCATTGAAGGATCCGGATGAAGTCGATGGACCTGAGTACACTGAGAGCAAGATGAACATTGATAAAGACGGTCACCCGGTGAAGGAAAGCCAGACGAAGGCTGTGTTCCATGAAGAGGGTGATGTCCTGATCGTTGCGGAGAAGTATCAGACAGGATTTGATGAACCGCTGCTCCATACAATGATTGTTGATAAGGAGCTTAGGGATGTAAAGGCTGTGCAAACGCTGAGCCGTTTGAACAGAATCTGCCCGGGGAAAGAGGATACTTATGTTCTGGATTTTGTGAATCCTGTGGAGCGTATCAAGGATGCTTTCCAGCAGTTCTATAAGGAGACAAGCCTGGATGAAGAGATCAATTTTGATCTGATCTATACGACGCAGCGCATCATCCACGAGTATGGAATTTACACCAAGGAAGATATCGAAAAGGTAACGAGTATTTATATTGATGAGGACGCCCGGAAGTCAAATTCCACACAGGCAAAGATATCCAATGCTCTGATTCCTATCGCGGAGAAGTATAACGCTTTGAATCAGGAACAGCGGTATCAGGTCCGCAGGGAAGTCCGAAATTTGGTGAAATGGTATAACTATATCAGCCAGATCACGAGGATGTTTGACAAGGATCTGCATCATGAGTATATTTTCTGCTCTTACCTTGCGAAGCTGCTTCCGGGAGATCCTACAATCGAGTTCAATCTGGATAACCGTGTGAAGCTGGAATACTATCAATTGGCAAAGACCTTTGAAGGAGCGATTGAACTGGATGATGAAGCCGGTTCTTGGGCTCCTACGAATCCGAAGAAAGCCGGATCGAAAAAAGAAAAACTGAGCCCGTTAGAAGAAATTATTCAGCGAATCAATGAAGAGTTCATGGGTGAGTTTACAGAGGCTGATAGGGTTATTGTAGAAACCTTATATAACAAGATGAAGAAGGATGAGGATGTCCAGAAAGCGGCGCAGACAGATGACCGCCAAGTTTATGACAGAAGCGTGTTCCCTGGTATTTTTGATGAGATGGCGATGGCTGCTTATGCAGAGAATACTGAAGCATATCGTCAGCTGTTCCTGGACGCGAAGAAGTATCATGCAGTGCAGGCTGCGTTGGCGGATAAGTTGTATAGGGAATTACACCCATAATGAAAGAAAAGAGGAAGTACTATGCCATTAGGCTGGATAGATTTTTCTAAGGATGAACGGAATAAAGTACTCAACGTGATTCATCTGCTGGATGAGCCGGGAGCGGTGGACGAACTGGGGATAGGCGCGGTTCGTGATGCTTTTGCTGACTATTTTTTTCCTGGAACATCTACTGTCCAGACAAGGGCAAAGTATTTCCTTATCGTTCCTTATGTCCTTATGGAAGCTGGTAGCGGAAAGTATGGTTCCGACCTAAACAGTATTCTCCGAAAGATTGACAATGAAGAACGTAACTGTAGAGATATTCTGATAAAGACTAGTAATGACGGTGTTATCGGTAGCCTTGTTCCAAAATCATGGGTACTCAGAACACCGTCTAACATTTACTGGAACGGAATAAAAAGGATGGGCATCTTCAAGGAGGATTTATCTGTTAAAGAATATGTCCATCAGAGCATCATTCAGAGAAGCCTGAAACAGGCTAAGGCCTACGGAAACAGAGATAAAGATGCCGAAGAAAATGAAAAAGATGATATGGATGCAGGCGACATCACGTCAATTCAGTTTTGGTGTCTTGGAGATACGTATAAAAGCGACTGGAGAGATCATCTCACTATAGAATTGTTGCCTGAGGAGGCAGCATTTTTAAAGTCGCAGATTATTACAACACAACGCGATAGCCTGTTTGCGTTCATATTGAAGAACAATATCGATCTCGAAAAATACGGATCCTTTGGCGCGCTCTCAGAGGATATTCGTGATGCTGTCGATGATGAACTGCGGTACATGATGGGACTTGCGAATGATTTCAATAACCTTGTTTCGATCATTACCACCCGATATAACCTGATTGTTTTTGACGGAGAGAATGAGAGAGCTGTTAGTAATTGGGAACTTTATGCTAAGGATCTGAAACGCCGGAGCGAAGTTGATCTGAAAGCAATATTTAATAGATTGGCAATCCGAAATTTGAAGCTGAGATCGTTTTTGCTAAGAGCACAGGATGCAGTCAGAGAAGGGAATATTGACGGTTTAGATGATCTTATCAGGAACCGTGAAATTGCCTTAAAGGGGACAAAGAGAGCTAAGACTAATAGAGTAGGGGAATTCAAGGGTCAGAGCTGGATTGGAATAGACAGACTTGATTATAGATATACTCCGACCAAGAGAGTTATCAGAGATATTATGAATGCGGAGGTGGTGCGAAATGTTTAAGCCTACTTCAGCAAAAGACAGAATAAACTACGGCGAAGTTCTTATGCCGCCGGTTGGTTATAAACTTGAACGTGCTATTGGAACTACATATTCACTGGATTTGGAAACATTGACCGCGGTATCAATAGCGCTGGGATTGATAGAGGATACCGATAGTGAACTGATCAATAATCCGATAAGTATGCTTAGCGCCTTGCAGAAGATTTCGGACAGAATTGTTGTATTTTGCGAGGCCGGACAGATTAAACTGCCGTCAAAGGCAAATGCACTTTGCCTTACACTGGAAAAAATGGTTGTTCCCGTATCGGTTCCGTTTGATCAGAAAATAAATAGGTATCCGGCATTTCATCCAAAGACCTGGCTGCTTGAATATAGCAATGAAGAAGGAGAAAGACAGTACAGATTCGTTGTGATGAGCAGGAATATGACCTTTGATCACAGCTGGGATGTGGCATGTGCTTTGGATGGCGATACCACTTCTTCGGGTGAAATTAGCGCGGAACCTATCGCGGAGTTTTTAAAATTTCTCCGCAAGCAACTTAACAAGGAACTAATCAATTATTCCAGACAGTACAGTGATCTTTCATATATGATCAAGACTATTTCGCAGGTAAGATTCCACGTTGAGAATGGTTTTTCCGAATGCGTTATTATGCCGATGGGGATAGGATCAGCAAGTTATGATATGGCCTCCAACTGGCTCTTTACTGAGAATTTTCATGAGCTTGTTGTGATGTCACCATTCCTAACTGGCAGTGTTATAGAAGGCTTTAATGATCCGGGAAAGACTATGACCGGTACCACAAGGACGCTGATAACAAGAAGATCTGAACTTCCCAAGATTACGAATGGCAAGGCCTCGAATTTTGATGTCTATGTTATGAAAGACGATATCATTGATGGCGAGAGCTCAATCTCTGACGGAGAGGATGAACAATCGGAGCAGGAGTCCGGAAAACAGGATATTCATGCCAAAATATATGTCAGAAGGAAATACAGCACTACGGATTTGTTCCTTGGATCAATGAATGCGTCTTATGCGGCCATCCATTCTAACATTGAAATGATGATCCGCTTGCGGACAAAAAACAGTGTTCTGAATGGAGAAAAGTTCCTCAATGATATCATGGGCGAAGATCGTGAGGGAAAAAAGAATCCATTTGAATTAGTATCATTGGATGAGATTGCTGGATCTGATGATACATCTCTACAAGACAGTGTTGAACAGAAGATTAAGACGATCTGCCGAATAAAGACGGCCGCTGCCGTTATGGGAAACGATGGCCGGTATGATGTGCACATTACAGCTGACATCGATCACAAGATAGACGGAGTGATTATCAGACCGCTCAGGAGTAACAAGGAAAGCGAATTATTACCTGAGATGGAGTTTAATTCTTTGGATATGCTACAGCTTTCAGAGTTCTATGTTGTTGCTGCAACTATTGACGATTGCACACTTGAACGTGTAATTATGATTCCTACATCTGGGATACCGGAAGGAAGAGATGCAGAGATTATTAAGAATGTCATAAAGACAAGAAATCAGTTTATTGAATACGTTGCATTTATTCTTGGCGATGATTATGTTCAATCCTTCCTTGAAAATAAAAAAGCCGCTGGCGGATACGGAGAATGGGATCAGAACAGTGCAATGCCAGCTGTCTATGAAAAGATGCTAAAAACATCCGTTTCTGATCCGGACAGACTGGGAGAAATCCAATATATCACAAAAGCGATTGAGGAAGAAGAAATCATACCTCCGGAATTCAGAGAAATGTACAGCGTATTTTGCAATACTCTTGGGATAAAGCAGGTGTAATATATGGACTTGGGTAAAAATCTTCGAACAATTGAAGAAAAGACCATGGCTCAGCTTAAAGACTTTCAATGCGCGACAGTTGAAAGAATCGATGAGCTTTTTCGTCATGGGCAGAACCGGGTCCTGGTTGCGGACGAAGTTGGTCTCGGTAAGACTCTGATTGCAAGAGGAGCTATAGCTAAGACTGCTTTGATACAGTATGAGAATAATGACGATATCTTCAAGATTGTTTATATATGTTCTAATCAGGTCATTGCAAATCAGAACATACAAAAGCTGGACGTTTTCAACATAAGACCGGACGGGAACAGCGGCGATGCACGGCTGTCCATGCAACATCTGAAAATTGCAGAGCAGGAGTACTCTTCGAAGAAGAACAAATCATATGCCCAGCTGATCCCTTTGACACCGAGTACTTCTTTTAGCATGACAAATGGTGGCGGAACAAAAGAAGAACGTGCCCTGATGTATGCCATCTTAATGAGAATACCGGCTCTGGAAGACTACTTACCAGGAATTAATTCTTTTATTTCTCAGGGAGTGAACTGGTGGGATTGGTATGTCAATTACTATGATGAGAAAGTCGGATTCTTGGAGGATGAGGGAACCGAGTATCCGGGCAATGTAATTGAAAAAATCGTAAAATTCGATTCAAAGAATCATATTTTTGATCTGCTTATTCGACATGTCGAAGAGATACGTGCCGGAGAAGGAGTAACCGATTCCGACAACTATGTGCTCCAAAAGCTGAGAAGAATGTTTGCGGAAGTCAGTGTGAGCATGTTGCAGCCGGATCTTGTTATCATGGATGAATTTCAGAGGTTTAAGAGCTTGATAGATTCTGAGACTCAGGAAACAGAGAACGGTGTGATAGCAAAGAAGTTCTTTGAGACAGAGGGGCTGAAGGTTCTTCTGCTTTCGGCAACTCCTTATAAACTGTATTCAACGATGGAAGAGATCGAGGAAGCTGATTCACCGGATGAATATTACAGAGAATTCTTTCAGGTAATGGAGTTCCTGCTCAACGATAAGAGTAAGATGAAGCACTTTTCGGAAGTGTGGTCTGATTATTCCGTTGCTCTTAGAGAAGTGATTCAGGGAGATGCTGCGGTTTTGCATCTAAAGAAAAAGGCCGAAGATGAGATGTATGGTCTTATGTGCCGTACTGAGCGTATCTCTGTTATGGATGCCGGTGATTATATTGATGACAGCAGCGTGCATCATGCACTCAGTATCTCTGAGGGAGATATCCATACATTTGTTGATATGGGGCGGATGCTTCGAGATATCGGAGAAGACAGATCTTTATTGGTTGATTACGCAAAGAGCACACCATACCTGATGTCCTACATGAATCACTATAAGGTTAAAGAACGTGTAGAGAAAATCATAAAAAGAAACCCTGAAGAAGTTTCAAAAACACGGGGAAAGTATCTCTGGATCAATCGTAACTGGCTTGAAAACTATGGGGAACTTCCGGCAAATAATGCAAGGCTTGAAGAACTGAAACGGCAGATTTTCTATAATCGGTCAGAACTTTATATGTGGGTTCCACCGTCAAGACCATATTATAGTTTGGAAGGCATTTATCGCGACAGCAAAGGTTTTTCAAAGATTCTTGTATTTTCGTCCTGGGAGATGGTGCCGAAGATGATCGGAAGTATGATCTCTTATGAGGAAGAGAGAAGAACCGTTGGAATATTGTCGAACGATGAAAATCTGAAGTCTGAAAATAATAAGTACTTTACCGAAGCGAAACTGCGTTATCCTCCAGCAAGGCTCAGGTTTAATGTTTCCAAGGGTGAGCCAAGGGGCATGTATATGTTCTGCCTGCTTTATCCGTCGGAGACGCTTGCAGAAATCTATAAACCGATAGATTACCTCAATGCCGGTTATTCCTTGTCTGAAATACGGGATGAACTTAAGGGGAAGATAGAGAGGCTATTGAAGCCTGTTATTGAGAAATATGAGTATAATTCTGTCCGTGACGATAAGAGATGGTATTATATGGCACCTGCGCTTCTTGATGGACAGGAGTACGTCAGCAAATGGATAAGTCTTATGATTGATGCGGATCCGGATGCAGATGATACGACAGAAGACACGGGTACTACCGGACTGGAAACACATCTCCGGAGAATGAATTCGCTTATGAATTCTGCTGAAAGAGAGATGGGACGTGTTCCAAGAGACCTGGCCAGTGTTCTTGCTGATATGGCAATAGGTTCTTTTGCCATATGTGCTTTTCGATCGAACGGTGGAGATCTGAAAAGATCATCCGAGCTTGCGAAGGTATTCATCAATCGTTTTAATGCGACTGAGGCAACAGCGGCAGTCATTCTTGCATACGGTGATGACGAGGATTCTGAAAGCGACGGTCATTGGAGAAATGTTCTTAGATATTGTTGTGACGGCGGCTTCGGAGCGATGTTGGATGAGTACGTTCATATGGTGTCTGAAGGAGCCGGATTTGGACTTTCAGAAGACAAGAATCATCAGGTACATGAGCTGATGATAGATGCTTTGAAGATACATTCTGCCAGTTATTCTGTAGATACTTATCCCGCGTTTAAGAAAAGAATGAACGGGGAAAAGTATCAGAGGACGTTTATGCGATCTCATTATGCCGTGGGATTTACAAAGAGTGAAGGCAGCGAGTCAAAGAATGTAGATCGTAAAGACAGCATCCGTAATGCTTTTAACAGTCCGATGAGACCTTTTGTGCTTGCAACTACGTCTATTGGACAGGAAGGCTTGGATTTCCATCATTACTGCAGAAAGATAATGCATTGGAATCTGCCAAGTAACCCTATTGATCTGGAGCAAAGGGAGGGACGAATTAATCGTTATAAGTGCTTGGCTATAAGGCAGGATATAGCATCAAGATTTGCAGACAGAGAGTTCGATAGCGATGTTTGGCAAGAGCTATTTGCTATGGCGGCAGAAGAGATCCGAACATCGGATCAGTCGGAGCTTGTTCCGTATTGGTGCCTTGGAAAGGATCAGGCTGTAAAAATTGAACGCATTATTCCGATGTATCCGGTCAGCAAGGATGAGGTCAATTATGACAGGCTCAGAAAAGTATTGTCTTTGTACAGACTTACGATGGGGCAGGCAAGACAGGAAGAACTTGTGGAATACATTCTCGAAAGCGGGATGAAAGACAAGGAATATATCAGGAATCTCTTCATCAATCTCAGTCCTTATATCAGAACGGACGAAGATTGGAAGGCTAAGATGAGCGAAAGGAAGCCTGTTATTGAGGTAAAGAAAAAATCAGAGAGACAGACACGTATTGAAGCTTTTCAGAATGAAATCCAAAGCTGCGAGGAACAGCTGGCCTTACTGAAAACGGAGAAGGACGGCATCAAGACATATGAAGTAGTTGGTATGTTGATAACACATAAGACTTTTGGAGACGGACTGGCAACAGAGTATGATGGTAAACATGTCTCCATTGAGTTTGAGGTAGGCGAAAAGACATTCCAGATACCACAGGCATTTGATAATGGTTTCCTTAAATCGGAGTATCCGGATTTTCTGGAGAACATAAAGAAGAAAACGGAAATTGAGGGAAAGATAGATGCTCTTGATAAAGATATCAGAGAGAAGAAGGAGCAATTGAAGGCTCTGATAATCTGAGGGGATACTAAGTAATGGGAATAACAAAAACTGATTTCATGCGTGGAATGCAGTGTCGAAAGATGCTATGGCTGGATAAGCATAAACCAAGCCTAAAGGTAATACCGCCGGAGGTTCAGCAACGTCTGGATGCAGGAAATGATTTTGGCGACAGAGCTATGGCTATGTTCGGGAATTATGAGGAAATGACGGTGTATCGTCCGGGCACAACCTATCCGGATACCAAAGCTATGGTCGCCAAAACGGCAGAGCATATAGAGAAGGGAACGTCTGTTATATGTGAAGCAGCGTTTATTTATTACAACAATTATTGTGCCCTTGACATCCTGCGGAAGACAGAAGACGGATATGACATATATGAAGTGAAAAACTCTCCTGCCGTCTATGATCAATTTGTCAGAGATGTTGGCTTTCAGTATTACATAATGGATCGTTGCAAGGTTAAGATAGGTCATATCTTTATCGTGACACACGGAGAAGATGCTGAGAATCCCTTCGTGATAAACGATGTCATAGAGGAGGCAAAAGCTTATGCGAAGTGGGTAAATGATAATATCTAGAATCTGAACCGGATGCAGAAGGAACCTGAAGAGGTTCAGGTAGAGGTTAGAGAGCAATGCTGCAAACCGTATGAATGCTGGTATTATAATTATTGCCACGGAGAAGAAACGGGTAAGGGATCTGAGATATAAAAATACAGTAGCGGCCTGCCGGCAATGAACCGGGAGCCGCTATTGTTATGTCAGTCTTTTTTATAAAAATCTGTCTCGTAGGCGTCAGCGCTGAGCAGGATATTTGGCATCCAGTCCGGGGATCTGCCCATTTGCTCACAGACCACTTTCAGGTCAACTCTGGGGTCACATTCGACGATAAGTTCATCGTGGACGTGACCGACGATAAAGCAGTGGCGGAGAGTCTTCATAGCATAGCAGAGGATGTCACGGCTAATAGCCTGGACGATATTCTCCACGAACTTCGGTCCGTAAGATTCGATGCGTTCCCACTTCTTCGTAGACCCAACACCTTCATAGGTGACGGATTCTCCACCGAACTGATTGGTTCCGATCCGGGGCTTCACATAGGCAAGTCTGCGTCCGGAAGGAAGCTGGATGAAAAGCATTCCGCTTTTATAAAAGAACTGGATACCGCGGACTTCTGTTTTGATCCGCTGGGTGATAGCGGTTTTGACAGCACGGTCAACGTCCCACCAGAAGGCTGTGATCATAGGATTAGAGTTACGCCAGGCGTTTACAAGCGGCTGAAGGTCTTCTTCCAGGAGCCCCATATCAAGAGCACCCATCGAGATCAGAGCACCGACGGATCCGCCGTATCCGAGGGCGAGTTCCGCCATCTTCCCCTTCTGACGAAGATGGCTGTTGATGCCATGCTTCTCTACAGGAACACCGAACATCTGGCTTGCAGAGGCGCAATAGATGTCTTTTCCTTCAGCAAATACTTTGGAGCGCCAGGATTCGCCCGCAAGGTAGGCAAGGACTCTTGCTTCAATGGCTGAGAAATCGCTGACGATGAACTTATATCCCGGACGGGGAATGAAGGCTGTTCTGATCAGCTGTGATAAGGTGTCCGGGATATCATCATAGAGCAGCTGAAGGGTATCATAATCACCGGATTTTACGATGGTTCTGGCTTCTGCGAGATCGTTCATATGATTCTGCGGAAGGTTCTGTAATTGTATCAGGCGTCCTGCCCATCTGCCGGAACGGTTAGCACCGTAGAATTGGAACATGCCGTGGGCTCTGACGTCCTTACAGACGGCGTTCTTCATCGCCTGATATTTCTTCACTGATGATTTTGCAAGCTGCAGGCGGAGCTTTAGCGCTTCTATAATGTTACCGTTAGCGTTACCGTCAGAGTTCTTGACAAATTGAGCGACTTCTTTTTTGCCGAGGGATTCCATCTCCGCGCCTTGGTCAGAGAGCCATTGCTTCATCTGGATAACGCTGTTTGGGTTGTCAAGATTTGTGATATTCTGCATGGACAGCATGAGTTCTGATTTTGATTTTTCATCAAAAGCGATTGCATGAAGATGTAATGCAGATGCTGGCTGAGACGGAGATCCCTTTTGCTTATGACCATTTCGCAGAAGGGGAAAGCCCTGATCCGCCATTCATCTGCTTTTTATTTCCGGGTTCGGAGAACTTTGCTGCGGACAACGTGGTGTACATGGAGTTTTCCAACCTAAGTATTGAACTTTATACCGATGAGAAGGATCTGGAACTGGAGGATAGGGTTGAGGCGGTGCTGAATGCCCATGAACTGTTCTGGAACAAATCTGAGGTATGGATCGAATCAGAGAAACTATACGAAGTGCTGTACCAGATGACGGTATAGCGGAAAGAGAGGTTTATTATGCCGAGTACAACTAACAAGGTGAAATTCGGACTTAAGAACTGCCATTATGCGAAGGCAACTCTTGATCCGGATACGAATGAAGTTACTTTCGCTACACCGGTAGCCATTCCTGGTGCAGTGAACTTATCGCTGGATCCTGAAGGTGATACCGAGCCGTTCTATGCGGACGATATGGTGTATTACACCACGGTGGCCAATAACGGTTATTCGGGTGACCTGGAGATTGCGCTTATTCCGGAGAGTTTCCGCAAGGATATTCTGAAGGAGACAGAGGATGCGAACGGAGTGCTTGTGGAGGATTCCACGGTTGAACCGGAGCATTTCGCCCTTCTTTTCGAGTTCTCCGGGGACAAGAAAAAGATCAGGCACTGCATGTATTACTGTACCGCTGCAAGGCCTACGATCGAAGGAAAGACCAACGAGGATTCCAAGGAAGTCCAGACGGAATCTCTGGAGATCACGGCAACGCCGCTTCCGAGTGGTCTTGTGAAGGTGAAGACTGGGGCGAACACAACGGATGAGGTCTACAACGGCTGGTATTCTGCTGTTTATCAGTCTCCGACAACGGAACTGATAGAACAGGGACAGGGTTAAGACTATGGGGCAGGGCTTCGGCTCTGCCCTTTACCTTAGATTGGAGGAATGTGAAATGGAACTTACAAAGACAGTGAATATTGATGGCAAGGACGTTACTTTCAGGGCTTCAGCTGCCATTCCAAGAATATACAGAAACAAGTTCCACAGGGATATCTATAAGGATCTTCATGATCTGCAGAAAAGCATTGATGAGAACGATCCTGAAAACTCCGCATTGGATTCTTTTTCGCTGGAGCTGTTCGAGGATATCAGCTACATCATGGCGAAGCATGCGGATCCGCAGGGAGTTCCGGATACGCCGGATGAGTGGCTGGATCAGTTTGGGACATTTTCCATTTACCAGGTGCTGCCGGAGATCATTGAGCTTTGGGGACTGAATGTGCAGACGCAGGTGGAGAGTAAAAAAAACTTCGAGCGACTGACCGGGAAATGACAACACCGCTCCTTTTACTAAGGGCGGTGCAGCTTGGTGTGCAGATCGGGGAGATGGATCTTCTGACTATCGGAACCATCAACGATATGTACACGGAAATGCAGAACGATGAGAACCAGGGAGCATACAGCACCTTGGCATCTCAGGATGATATGGATCGGTTCTGATGCGAACTATGATTGAAGAAAATAGAAAACAGGAGCGTTAAGTAGCATCGTTTCTGTTTTCGTTACCTTGGTGTGCAAGTGCAAAGAGAGCTTTTAACTCGTTGCCGCTTTCCTGCATGCCGCGTTTGATCCATTCCAGCATCCACCCGTAAATGCCATATGCCCAAAATGATTTCATGTAGGCTTCAAGGTTTGGCATTTCCGGCATTATCTGAATGGTTCCAATGATAGTTTCCATCATGATAGAGGACATACCTGAGTTGTAGAGAATGGTATAAAACTCTCTATGATCACGGTAAAAGTCGAATAATGATGGGAATAAGCTCTCCGGTGTTGATTCAGGATTAGACTCATATAGTCTGCCCCACTCCTTAATGAGTCTGTCAGACTCCTCTTTTAGGATGTCCTCTTTATTCTGATAATTACGGTAAAAAGAGACGCGTCCGATTTCGGCTTTGCTTGTAAGTTCACTGACTGAAATATCAGAGAGGGGTTTCTCCTTTAGAAGATCAAGAAGTGCAGCTAAGATCTGCTTTTTAACATAGGTATTTTTTTGTTCATTATTCATGTTCATATGATGAAACAAACCTCCTGCATATGTATCATTTTGATGAAACATTTGTATCGTCGATGAATTTATGATACACTTGTTTCAACAAGATGTCAAGGAGGCTATCATGAAAAAGGCCATGAAAATTGTTGGAATTACATTAATTGCTGCAGTAGTGATCACTGCCATTGTTGTGGGGGTGATCCTTGGTAAAACTGTTTTTGTCAAACATCCGGAGATTAAAGGCGAACCGGAAATTGGAAAATGGTATCGCATCACTCCGGAGGGGGCAAAATCCTCTGATGGAAGCGAATGGCATGGTCTCATCAGAGTCGGATCTGAGAACAAGGTCGTGGTATACTTCTTTGGCGGTGGTGTAAGTATCAACGGATATACTTCCGAGCACGGTAAGGAATTCTTTGCTACAACAGCTAAAGTACAGGATTTTGTTGCCTCCGGAGGAATTGGAAGCACTTCGGAAGAAAATCCTTTCCGTGATTGGACCTTTCTTGTTCTGCCATACGCCTCCGGAGATTTTCATAGTGGAACTGGTGAGTATCATTACACGGACGGCAGCAAAGAGAAAGTGGTTTATCATAACGGGTACAACAACTATTCTGCCTTCATGGACGCAGCTATGCCTTATGTTGGTAATCCGGATACTTTGCTGATAACAGGGTTCTCTGCAGGTGGATTTGCAACATCGCTTTTGGCGGATGATGTGATTGACCGTTTTCCTTCTGCGGAAAACATTACGGTATGTGTGGACAGTTCTCTGCTCCTCTATGACGGATGGCATGAAACGGCTTCTGAACTGTGGCAGTCGCCTGCTTTAATATCAGACAGGCTAACTGGCAATAATCTGGTTTTTGACAGCTTGACTGCACTTTACGATAAACGAGGTGACACCGTTAAAATTCTGTTTGACTGCTCCTATCGTGATGATACATTGCAGGAATATCAGGCGTATATCCGAACCGGAACGATGACAAAAAGCAAAGAAAACGGAGACCTGTTCCAAAAGAATCTTGCTGAGATGGTTGAGGGACTGCAGGAGAATATTCCCGGTGTTGGCATATATATTTGGAAATATGGTGAGGATTCAGAAACCTACAACACACAGCACACTATTATATCCAGCAATGTTTTCGACAAACTTGAGGATGATGTCAGTGTTTCAGATTGGATTCATTCCGCTGTGAACGGGGATGTTCAAAGTCACGGATTAGAGCTTCTCGGAAGATAGAAAAACAGGAGGTCATAATGAAAAATCTTATGAAAATAGTTTTGATTACTCTGGGTGTCATCTTCATCCTGCTTATAGCCGTATTTTTTTACATTAAGTCCATGTTGCCTAACGGAGGAGGGAACAATGACATCACAGAAGGCTATTATGAGCGCTTTCAGTCCGATGTGCCACTGGAGATGAAGTATGCTAATCCCGGTTCATTTGAGACAAGCTACACCGAGTTTGCTTCTGATAATGAATCCATTGGAAAAGTACGAGTCTGGTATCCTACAGAATTAGAAAGCAGTGCGAAAAGCTGGCCGATGATCATGGTTGTCAATGCAAGCGGAACACCTGCCTCATCCTATGAGCCGTTTTTTCCGCGTCTTGCTTCGTGGGGCTTTGTAGTGGTTGGGAATGAAGATGGACAGACCGGAAATGGTAAGACGGCATCGATTACATTGGATTTTATATTGAATGTTCCGTCTGACAGCGTTCTTGCAGGAAAAATAGATTATAACAACATAGGGATTATCGGATACTCCCAGGGAGGAGCCGGTGCAATCTGTGCCGTGACGAACTACGAAAATGGTATTCGATACAAAGCTATGTTTACCGGAAGCGCAGCGTATCCTACACTTGCCAGAAATATGGGATGGGAATATGACGTCTCTAAAGTTACAATCCCTTATTTTATGGTTGCAGGAACGGGAAAGTCGGACGATTCCGGCTCAGATCCTGAAACAAGCTATGGCGGTGTTTCCCCGCTTTCAGCTCTTACCTCGAACTACAACAGTATCTCTGATGATGTGCAAAAGATACGTGCAAGAGCCGTTGGCGCTGAGCATGAGCAGATGCTGATGCGTTCGGATGGATATATGACAGCATGGATGCTGTATCAGCTTGCAGGAGACGAAGAAGCAGTGAAAGTTTTTGCCGGTGATAACGCAGAAATCCTGCACAATAATAACTGGCAGGACGTGGAGAAGAATCAATGAACAAGAAGAAAAAGGTACGGAAAATATTGATAGTATTTATTGTTATACTTGCAGTTCTGGAAGGCGGGGCATTGTTTGTCCTGACACATACGCAGATCATCGTTGGTATGATTCAAAAGCTATCGGCAAGTACAGTGAATACGGCCAATGTCTATGAGCCGTTAGGTGAACCTATGGAAGGCTTAAAGGATAACGGGCAATATGTTATTACGGAAATCAAGTATTCTGAAGATTACCCGAACAGCTACCTTGATATCACCTATCCAAACAAGGATAGGGATGCATCAAATCCGACGCTTATATACTTTCATGGTGGAGGGTTTTTCGGTGGAAGTAAAAGCGTAGGAGATCCGCTTGCTGAGAGTGATGCTACGGCGCTGTTGGATGATATCTGTGCAGAAGGGTTTAATCTTGTAAATATTGACTATGTGTTGGTGCCGGAATATCATTTCCCGGATCCCCTGGTTCAGGCAAATGAAGCATTTCGATTTTTGATGGAACATTCGGAAGAATATCATCTGGATATGAACAGAGTGGTGATCATGGGGTCATCTGCCGGAGCGATCATGACAAGCCAGCTGGGAAGCGTCATTACCAATCCGGATTATGCTGATACCTTGGGAATTACCCCGGTATTAAAGCCGGAACAGATCAGGACGCTTGTTCTTGATGATGCGCCTCTTGCATATGATAAGTTTTCTTTGGGAACAAAGATCCTTGTTGGAAACTATGTGAAGGGCTCAATTTTCCTTAATCGTGAGGAAATAAAAAGCTATAACAATATTCTTTGGGTTGATTCCAATTATCCACCTGCCGTTCTTTTGGGGAGTGAATATTACGTAGATATGCGCGATATGGATAAAGCCCTGACAGAGGCAGGAGTAGTACATGAATTGATCGATCCTCTTGCAGAAAGAAATATGGAGATGCAGCATTGCTTTGTTGCTTCGGAACGAGTGAACGATGTTGCGAGGGATGCATTTGATAGGATGATAACGTTCATTAAAAGTCAGAAGAATTGATTTTGAAAAAGGTCAGAAAACTGACATAGCACACAAATTGTTGAGAAGAGTCGAGAAATCGGCTCTTTTCTTTTACCCAAAAATCAGGAAGGAGGGAATCGGATGGCTGGACGGATCCAGGGTATCACCGTTGAGATCGGCGGCGATACCACCAAACTACAGACTGCCTTAAAGGGCGTAAATACAGAGATCAGAAACACTCAGAGCCAGCTGCGTGATGTCGATAAGCTCCTGAAACTTGATCCGGGAAATACGGAACTGCTTGCACAGAAGCACAGGCTCCTGGGAGATGCCGTCAAGGAAACGAAGGAAAAGCTGGAGACCTTGAAGACGGCAGCGGAGCAAGCAGAGCAGGCTCTTAAGGATGGAACGATCACGCAGGATCAGTATGATGGCCTGCAGCGTGAGATCGTTGAGACTGAACAGAAACTGAAGTCTTTGGAGGAACAGGCGAAAGCTTCCGGAACGGCTCTTCAGGAGATCGCCGCAAAGGGTGAAAAGCTGAAGACGGTTGGTGACAACATCACCAATGTCGGAAAGAAGTTCATGCCGGTAACTTTGGGCGTTGTGGGATTAGGTACGGCGGCGGTGAAGACTGCCGCTGATTTTGATTCTGCCATGAGCAAGGTGGCGGCGGTATCCGGTGCGACAGGCTCTGATCTGGAAGCACTCCGGGATAAAGCCCGTGAGATGGGTGAGAAGACAAAGTTCTCCGCGTCTGAAGCGGCAGAAGCCATGAACTATATGGCGATGGCCGGCTGGAAGACGGAGGACATGCTTTCTGGTATCGAAGGTGTCATGAACCTGGCTGCGGCTTCCGGTGAGGATCTGGCTACCACTTCCGATATCGTGACAGATGCGCTGACAGCGTTTGGACTCACAGCGAAGGACTCCGGACATTTTGCAGATATCCTTGCGGCAGCTTCGAGTAATGCGAATACGAATGTTTCCATGATGGGCGAAACCTTCAAGTATTGTGCTCCGATTGCCGGTGCACTGGGATTCTCTGCGGAGGATACGGCGGAAGCAATCGGACTGATGGCGAATGCCGGTATCAAGGGTTCACAGGCAGGTACGGCACTCAGGACGATCATGAACAACCTGTCTGGGGAAGTGAAGATGCAGATGTGGATACTTCCTCTCATGGTAATGAAGTGTCTTTTGAATTTGTCCTTTCAAAGAATTCTGACTATATTTTTACTATGGACCGTGACGCTGCAATCGGAACAGAAGGGGCACAGTTGGCTGCTGAAGT
>JAEDFS010000084.1 GCA_016297895.1 Marvinbryantia sp. | reverse complement strand
TCAGATGATGTGCGACGAACCATTTCGTGCGCAGCACAGGTTACATAGTTACTTTTTGATATCTCCACGGTCTGTTGCAAGAGAATAACCGATGGATTCCATACGTCTGGACAGACAGCCTCTGCACTGGGCAGATTCTTCTCCGGTACAGATCTTGTTGTCATACAGTTCATACTTTTTGCGTACCGATACCGGGGAGAGGTTTGGCATCACCACATTTGCCCCGGCCAGAATGCCTTTTTCGCGGCCTTTTGGATCAATGGTTCCAAGAGCCGTGGTGGCGGGAAGCAGAATGTTGGGCTGGATCAGACGGATGATGGACAGAAGGTATAAGGTCAGTTCCAGAGTGCCGGCAGGCTGCTTTGCAAAGGGCGTGGCCTGATGGGGAATAAAAGGTCCGATTCCGCACATATCGGGGTGGAAGGTCTCTACAAATTTCAGGTCCTTTGCCAGAGTCTGAGGTGTCTGGTAAGGAGAACCCACCATGAAACCGCATCCCACCTGATAGCTCAGCTCCTTCAGATCCATCAGGCAGTTCATCCGATGATCAAAAGACATTTCCGGGGGATGAAGCTTTCGGTAATGTTCTGCATCCGCTGTTTCGTGACGCAGCAGATAGCGGTCTGCACCGGCTTCCCTTAGCATTTCATAGCTTCTGCGGCTTCGTTCTCCGAGAGACAGCGTGACCGCACAGTCCGGATGCTGATCTTTGATTTTCCGAATGAGACTGCATAGTACGGAATCTGTATAATAGCCATCCTCTCCTCCCTGCAGTACAAAGGTGCGAAAGCCCAGGTCATATCCTTCCCTGCAGCAGTAAAGAATCTCTTCTTCCGTCAGCCGGTAACGGCTGCAGCTGTGATTGTCCCGGCGAATGCCGCAATAGAGACAGTTGTTTTTGCAGATATTGCTGATCTCGATCAGTCCCCGTACAAAGATCTGATTTCCGTAGATCTCTTTGCGTTTCGCATCGGCCCGTTTTGCCAGTTCTGCTGCCGCCGCGTCCGAACGGTGTTCTATGAGAAAGACATAGTCAGAAAAGGACAGGGTGTGTTCTGCGGATAATTGTTCAATGAGAGCAAAGATCTCAGGATTCATGGGTAATGACATTGGAATAGGCTGTTTTGACGCTGATTCCGGGCAGTTTTCCGATCTTTCCGGACAGCGCTGAGATCTGATCCTGCGGTGCGTCCACCGCAATGCTGACGATGTGGATCCCCTTTTCCCGATAGGGAATTCCCATACGGCCGATAATAGAATCCCCGTAATCGTGGAGAAGGGTGTTGAGCCTGATCACCGAATCCGTGTTTTCCACAATGATTCCCATGATGGCAACGCGTGTTTCCATATGATTCCTCCTTCCTGTTCAGAAAAAGTACCTTTTCTTCCTGTCAGGTGTATGTAAATTAATTATAGTCATAATATACATACTTTTCAAGAAAAAATGAAAGTTTTCATGCAAATTGACAGGAGTTCTGTATGATATGATAGGAATAGTGAAAAAGAGACGGACTGGGGGAACATATGAAAGAAACTATGGAAAAGATTCCGATGTGGGGAGAGAAACCGTATCGCGCTCTGGATTTTCAGCTTAAGCAGACCTTTGGAGAAAAGGTGTATAAGCTTTCTTTGAATGGTGGGATGACCTGTCCCAACAGGGATGGAAAAATCAGCAGGGGAGGATGCATTTTCTGCAGTGCCGGAGGAAGCGGAGACTTTGCGGCAGATCGGAAGCTGTCTGTTTCGGAGCAGATCCGGTATCAGAAGGAGGCTCTGCGGGAAAAGAAGCCTGCCAGGAAATACATTGCCTATTTTCAGGCGTATACCAATACCTATGCGCCGGCAGAGTATCTGGAGAAGATCTTCACAGAGGCCATGGCGGATGAAGAGGTTGTGGCACTGTCTGTGGGAACCCGGCCGGACTGTCTGCCGGAGGACGTGCTGGAGCTTCTGGGGAGACTCAATGAAACAAAGCCGGTATGGATCGAACTGGGGCTTCAGACCATTCATGAAAGGACGGCAGAATTTATCAGAAGGGGATATCCCCTTCCTTGTTTTGAACGGGCTGTGAGTGAACTGAGAAGCCGGAGGATAGACGTGATCGTGCATACGATTCTGGGGCTGCCGGGAGAAGGCAGAAAGGAAATGCTGGAGACCGTGGAGTACCTGAACGGCTGCGGGATCCAGGGAATCAAGCTGCAGCTGCTTCACTATCTTAAGGGGACGGATCTGGGGCGGATGTACGAAGAGGGAGGCCTGTCAGCCATGACTATGGAGGAATATATCGATACCGTAATCGACTGCCTGGAGCATCTTTCTCCGGAAATCACAGTGCATCGCCTTACCGGAGACGGTCCGAAAGAACTGCTGATCGCACCGCTGTGGAGCTCGGGAAAACGCACCGTATTAAATGAGATCCACAGGCAGATGAAGGAACGCAGATCCTGGCAGGGGAAAAGTCTGGAAAAATTTGCAGAGGACAGAGAGGGATGATGATTGTTTTTTCAGATGAGATACGGTACAATAGACGGAACAGGAAAGGAAGGTTACCATGAAAGAAGTTCATACCATCTATAAACTGATTATTCTGTATATGCTGAAAAAAGTGGAATTTCCGCTGACCAACAGTCAGATCTCCGCTTTTATTCTGGAAGAACAATACACGGACTATTTTACCCTTCAGGAGACGCTGTCTGATATGGTGGAATCCCATCTCCTGGAGACACAGACCATTCGAAACAGCACCCATTATTCTCTGACCGATCTTGGAAAAGAGACTCTGGAATACTTTGGACATGAGATCTCCAATGGGATCCGGGAGGATGTAAAGAAGTATCTGAAAAAACACAAGATACAGATGAGAAACGAAAATGCGGTGATCGCAGATTATCAGAAAAATGAAGCCGGAGAGTTCACAGCCCGCCTTCAGGTGAAGGAGAAGGAACAGTTTGTGATCGACCTGGCTCTGACGGTTCCCATGGAGCAGCAGGCCATCATTTTGTGCGATAACTGGAGAAAGAAAAACGTGGAGATCTATAAGTACCTGATGAAGGAACTGATGTAAGATGAAGATTTTACTGGCAGCGATAAATGCAAAATATATTCATTCCAACCTGGCGGTGTACAGTCTGAAGGCCTGCACCGGGGAAGCAGCAGACTGTGTGGAGATCGGAGAATTTACCATTAACCATGAGCCGGATTCCATTTTGCAGGAGATTTACCGGAGAAAGCCGGATGTGATCGCATTTTCCTGTTATATCTGGAACCTGCAGGTCGTGGAGCGTCTTCTTCAGGATCTGCCCCAGATCTTACCGGAGGCGAAGATCTGGGTGGGCGGACCGGAGGTCTCCTATGACGGGAAAGTTTTTCTTGAGACTCACCCCCAGGTCACCGGTGTGATGGCGGGGGAGGGAGAAGATACCTTCCGGGAACTGGCAGACTGGTACAGGAAACGGGAAAAAGGAGAGAAAAAAGAAGAGACCCTGGGAGAGATCCCGGGGATTTTCTGGCGCAGTGAGAACGGAGAGATCCGGGAGAACGGATCGAGAGCACTGATGGATCTGGATCGGATTCCCTTTGTCTATGAGCAGCTGGAGGAGTTTGAAAACCGGATCATTTATTATGAAAGCAGCAGAGGATGTCCCTTTTCCTGCAGCTACTGTCTCTCCTCCATAGATAAGAGCGTGCGCTTCCGCAGCCTGGAAAAGGTAAAGAGAGAGCTTCAGTTTTTCCTGGACCACAGAGTCCCCCAGGTGAAGTTTGTGGACCGGACCTTTAACTGTCGGCACAGTCATGCACAGGCGATCTGGAATTATATCCGGGAGCATGACAACGGAGTGACCAATTTTCATTTTGAGATTGCGGCGGATCTGTTGAATGAAGAAGAGCTGTCCATTTTATCTGCCATGCGGCCCGGTCTGGTCCAGCTGGAGATCGGCGTACAGTCCACCAATAAAAAAACAATCAAAGAGATCGACCGGATCATGGATTTCGATCATGTGTGCCGTATCGTAAAAAAGATCCGGGCAGGAAACAACATTCATCAGCATCTGGATCTGATCGCAGGACTGCCTTATGAAGATATGGAAAGCTTCATTCAGTCCTTCAACGATGTGTATGCCCTGAAGCCGGATCAGTTCCAGCTGGGATTCTTAAAAGTGCTGAAGGGATCAAAGATGCATCGGAAAGCGAAAGAGTATGGAATTTTTTACCACATGGAACCGGTTTATGAGGTGCTTGGAACAAATTGGCTTACCTATGATGATATTCTTAGATTAAAATCTGTGGAAGAGATGGTGGAAGTGTATTACAACAGCGGGCAGTTTGCCAGAACCATCCGCCGTCTGGAAACGGAATTCTCCTGCGGATTTGAAATGTATGAGCAGCTGGGCGCATATTATGAGAAAGAGGGCCTGATGGGACAGAAGTTTTCCAGAATGGGAAGATTTCTGATTTTGAAGGACTTTATCGGACAGGTGACCGCAGATCCGGTCTATGAAGAACTGCTGACCCTGGATGTCTATCTGCGGGAGAACAGCAAGAGCCGCCCCGGGTGGGCAGCGGACCTTTCCGGGGAAAAGGGAAGGATGCTGGACTTTTACAAAAAGGAAGAGGAAGAGAGAAGATTCCTCCCGGGATATGAAGCCTACAGTGCAAAGCAGATGATGCATATGACTCATCTGGAGCGGTTTGAAGAAGATGCCCTTGGGGAAGGAAAAGAGGGCAGGCGATGGCTGCTCTTTGATTACAGGAGAAGAAATCCGCTGAATCAGGAAGCAATGATCCTGGATGTGACAGAGGAAATGGAAGGTACGATATCATGATACAGGATTATGTAGCACTGGACCTGGAGACCACCGGCCTGCACCCGGTGAGAGATCGGATTCTTGAAATTGGAGCGATCCGGGTGAAAAACGGAGAGATCGAAGATCGGTATTCCACACTGGTGGACTGCAGGATGCTCATTCCGGAGCGCATTACAGAACTGACGGGAATCACCAACGAGTTGCTGGAAGAAGCAAAAGCGCAGGGGCAGGCACCGGATGTGTCCGAAGCGGTAGCAGAGCTCCTGAAGTTCTGCGGTGATCTTCCCCTTCTGGGCCATAATATTATGTTCGATTACAGCTTTGTAAAACAGAATGCATGGAACTGCGGGCTGGAATTCGAAAAAGAGGGCATCGATACCCTGAAGATCGCAAAGGTCTTTTTAAGTGATCTGCCCAGCAGAAGCCTGGAAGCCTTGTGTACATACTTTCAGATCGACGTCGGAGCCCATCATCGTGCGGTAGAGGATGCGATGGCTGCGGCAAGCCTCTATGGACATCTGGCGGAGACGTTTGAAACGGAAGAGGCAGAACGGGCCGGAAAAAACGGGATCTTTTTGCCGGCAAGGCTTGTGTGTACTGTGAAAAAGCAGGTTCCGGCCACAAAAATGCAAAAAGCGTACTTGATAGATCTGGTAAAATATCATAGAATAACCCTGGATGTGTCCATCGACAGCCTGACAAAAAGTGAGGCGTCCAGGATGATCGACAGGATATTGTTTTCTTATGGAAGGATAAAGAGGTGAGAAGATGTTAGATATGAGAAATACAAAGACAAAACGAATCATCGCATCTGTCATTGCGATTCTGATCGTACTGGCTATGGTAGTAACGATGATTATTGGTGCATTCTTCTAAAAGAAGGAAAGCACATTGCGGGAGGGTAATATGACAATAAGGAAAAGTGTAATCAGGCTGATGGCAGCGGCGGCGTGCATAACAGCCCTGAATCTGGGAATCACAGTTTCTGCGGAAGAAGTGATCAGCAAGGGTGTGTTTATCAACGATACGGATGTGTCCGGTATGACGGCGGAAGAGGCACAGGCGCTGGTGAACCAGAAGGTATCAGAGATGCTTTCCTCTTCCATCACTGTCCAGGTAGGAGAGGA
>JAEDFS010000083.1 GCA_016297895.1 Marvinbryantia sp. | reverse complement strand
AAAGTAACTATGTAACCTGTGCTGCGCACGAAATGGTTCGTCGCACATCATCTGACGGGGAAGACGTTCTGACCCGAAGAAAGGAAAACTTATGTCAAATTATAATCCAAAATCACTGAAAGCAGACGAATTTATCAGCCATGAAGAAATTCTGGCCACTCTGGAATACGCAGAGCAGAACAAACACAATGTAAAACTCATCGATGAGATCCTGGAAAAAGCACGTCCGCAGAAAACAGCCACCGGCGCAGTCTGTCACGGACTGACTCACCGGGAAGCTTCCGTGCTCCTGGCCTGTGATCTTCCGGAAAAAGTGGAAGAAATGTACCGGATCGCAAAGGAGATCAAGCTTGCTTTCTACGGCAACCGGATCGTCATGTTTGCTCCCCTGTATCTGTCCAATTACTGTGTCAACGGCTGTCTTTACTGTCCCTATCATCTGAAAAACAAACATATCGCCCGGAAAAAACTGACCCAGGAGGAAGTCCGTCAGGAAGTCATTGCCCTTCAGGACATGGGACACAAACGTCTTGCCATCGAAGCCGGAGAAGATCCCATCAACAATCCCATTGAATATATTCTGGAATGTATCGATACCATTTACAGCATCCATCATAAAAACGGTGCGATCCGCAGAGTAAATGTAAACATTGCCGCAACCACTGTAGAAAACTATCGGAAGTTAAAAGAAGCCGGCATCGGCACCTACATTCTCTTCCAGGAGACCTATCACAAACAGAGCTATGAGACCCTTCATCCCACCGGTCCGAAGCACGATTATGCCTACCACACAGAGGCAATGGACCGTGCCATGGAAGGCGGTATCGATGATGTGGGACTTGGTGTTCTGTTTGGTCTGGAAATGTACAAATATGAGTTTGCCGGTCTTTTAATGCATGCGGAACATCTGGAAGCGGTACACGGCGTTGGTCCTCATACCATCAGTGTTCCCAGAGTAAAGCATGCAGATGACATTGATCCCGATGTCTTTGACAACTCCATTCCCGATGAAATGTTTGAAAAGATCATTGCCTGCATCCGTCTTGCCGTTCCCTATACCGGCATGATCATTTCCACCAGAGAATCTCAGAAAGTCAGAGAACGGGTGCTGGATCTTGGTATCTCCCAGATCAGCGGTGCTTCCCGTACCTCTGTGGGCGGATATACCGAAGAAGAACGCCCTCATGATTCCGAACAGTTTGATGTATCGGATCAGCGTACTCTGGATGAAGTTGTGCGCTGGCTGATGGAGCAGGGCCATATTCCTTCCTTCTGTACCGCCTGCTACCGGGAAGGCCGTACCGGTGACCGTTTCATGACGCTCTGTAAAAACGGACAGATCCTCAACTGCTGTCATCCCAATGCCCTGATGACTCTGACCGAATACCTGGTAGATTACGCTTCCGAGGAAACGAAAAAACTGGGCTTTGAGCTGATCGAACAGGAACTGGCAAAGATCCCGAAAGAAAAGATCCGGACGATCGCAGCACAACATATTGAGGATATCAAAAATTCCAACAGCAGAGATTTTCGTTTCTAGGAGGTGATTCTATGGGAATGAACGAAACTGCTTCTTCCGAACGTCTTCATATCGGCTTTTTTGGTCTTAGAAACGCCGGAAAGTCCAGCGTAGTAAATGCCGTGACCGGACAGGATCTCGCCCTGGTATCGGACACGAAAGGTACCACCACGGATCCGGTCAAAAAAGCAATGGAGCTTCTCCCCCTTGGTCCGGTAGTGATCATCGATACCCCCGGCATGGACGACGAAGGTCCCTTAGGAGTACTCCGGGTTCAAAAAGCACGCCGGGTCCTGGAGTACACCGATGTGGCGGTGCTGGTGGTGGATGCCGTTCTTGGCATGCAGGAGGCGGACAAAGAACTGACCCGGCTTTTTGAAGAACGGAAGATTCCCTACATCATTGCATTTAATAAAGCTGACCTCACCACAGATACGGATATTCTTCCGGGTGCTCTCAAAAATACCATTTTTGTCAGTGCAAGAACCGGCAAGAATATTTATGAATTGAAAGAACTGATCGCCCGTATCGCCGGATCGGAAGAACAGAAAAAAAGAGTCGTGGCAGATCTGCTGGATCCCGGTGATGTGGTCCTTCTTGTAGTTCCCATCGACTCTGCCGCCCCAAAGGGGCGTCTGATCCTGCCTCAGCAGCAGACGATCCGGGATGCCCTGGAAGCCGGTGCTTCCGTCATGATCACAAGAGAACAGGAGCTTTCTCACACCCTTGATACCCTGTCTCAGAAACCGAAGCTTGTCATCACAGACTCCCAGGTATTTGAACAGGTGTCAAAAGATACCCCAAAGGATATTCTGCTTACCTCCTTTTCCATTCTTTTTGCCAGATACAAAGGTGATCTGGAGGCTGCCGTAAAAGGTGCCGTCCGGCTGGATCATCTGAAAGACGGCGACCGGATCCTGATTTCCGAAGGGTGTACCCATCACCGCCAGTGCGACGATATCGGTACCGTCAAGATGCCCCGGTGGGTGACCGGCTATGCGGCTTCAAAGAATGGGGGAAAAGCCCCTGACCTTCTCTTTGAATTTACTTCCGGCACCGGTTTCCCGGAAGATCTGTCGCCCTACTCCCTGATCATTCACTGCGGCGGCTGTATGCTGAACGAACGGGAAATGCAGTACCGGATCCGCAGGGCAAAAGATGCAGGGGTGCCCATGACCAATTATGGCGTTGCCATTGCGCAGATGCATGGCATTTTAAAACGCAGTCTGGATCCGTTTCCACAGATCCGGAAACTTGTGCTATACTAAACCCATTCACAAACGGACGGCTGTCCAGCCGTCCGTTTTTCAGGAGGTACTTACCATGAAACTGACACCGACACAGCAGGAAAAAATAACCTCTGCCATACAGGCCGTCCTGGGCGTAGTCATCATCGGCCTTTCCGTCAGAGAAAGTGCAAAATTACAGACTGCGCAGGCCAAAAAGCTGGCAAAACAGGATGCCAGGAGGCAGAACAAACTGCAAAACATGAAATTTAAACAGGATAAAAAACTTCTGCAGCAGAAGTATCAGACAAAATTAAAGAAAGCGAAGCTTCGCAGAAAGAAGAAGAAATGAAGAATTATCAGATCACAGAATGGTGTCATCATTTTATAGAGGAGCATGTCGCTCCCGGAGATCTCTGCATCGACGCCACCGCAGGAAACGGATATGATACCGCATTTCTCTGTCATCTGGTGGGTGACCGGGGACGTGTACTGGCCTTTGATATCCAGCAGGCAGCCATCGATGCCACCTGCCGCAGACTTTTTGAAAACAGTCTCTCCCACATCGGCTGCCCCATTCTGGACAGCCATGTCCATATGAACCTTTATGCGGACCCGGAAAGCGTGTCCTGCATTGTTTTTAATTTCGGTTATCTCCCCTGCGGTGACCATGCCCTGTCCACGAAAGCAGATACCAGTATTCAGGCCATGGAGACAGGTCTCTCTCTTCTGAAAAAGGGCGGTCTCATGAGCCTTTGTATCTACAGCGGTGGGGACAGCGGTTTTGAGGAGCGGGATGCGATCCTGTCCTGGTTAAAGACTCTGGACAGCCGCCGGTATATGGTAGTGCTTTCCTCCTATTATAACCGGCCCAACGATCCTCCGATTCCGGTGCTGATTCTGAAATTATAGGAACAGGCGAAGGATTTACTCTTCTTCCCTCAGCCATTCCATATGTTCTTTGATCTTTCTCTCATATCCGTTATCGGACGGCTCATAAAACACCTGTCCCACCAGTTCATCCGGCAGATACTGCTGTCTGGAGAAATGTTTCGGGAAATCATGAGCATATTCATACCCTATTCCGTGTCCCAGTTTGGCTGCCCCCTTATAATGAGAATCCTGCAGATGTACCGGAATGGTTGCCTTGGAATTTCGTACGGCCTCCGTGGCACTGAATATGGCATTCGTTGCGGAATTACTCTTGGGGGCCGTTGCCACATAGAGAACAGCCTGAGCCAGAATAAGCTGTGCCTCCGGCATTCCCACACGCTCCACTGCCTGTGCGGCAGATACTGCCACCTGCAGTGCCTGGGGATCCGCATTTCCCACATCCTCAGACGCACAGATCATGATCCTGCGGGCAATAAAGGTCACACTTTCCCCCGCATACAGCATCCTGGCCAGGTAGTAAACGGCCGCATCCGGATCAGATCCCCGCATACTTTTGATAAATGCGGAAATGGTGTCATAGTGGTTATCCCCGGTTTTGTCATACCGTACGACTCTCTTCTGAATGCACTCGGACGCCACATCCAGGGTAATGTGGATCTTTCCGTCCCCACTTCTCTCTGTAGTCAGGATTCCAAGCTCCACAGCATTTAAAGCCGCTCTGGCATCTCCTCCTGCCACATCTGCAAGAAAATCTGCCGCATCCTCATCGATTGCGGCATCGTAGGATCCCATTCCCCGCTCGCTGTCCGTCACTGCCCGATAGATCAGGGTTTTGATGTCCTCCTTCTGCAGAGGCTTCAGTTCAAAAATAACCGATCTGGAGATCAGAGCACTGTTCACCTCAAAATACGGATTTTCCGTAGTCGCACCGATCAGGATCAGTGTCCCGTCCTCCACAAAGGGGAGCAGATAATCCTGCTGTCCTTTGTTAAAGCGATGGATCTCATCCACGAACAGGATCGTCCGTTTTCCGTACATGCCCAGATTGTCCTTTGCCGCCTTTACTACTTCTTCCATATCTTTTTTTCCTGCCACAGTGGCATTGATCTGGGTAAATTCCGCACTGGTGGTATTTGCGATCACCTTTGCCAGGGTCGTTTTTCCGGTTCCCGGCGGTCCGTAAAAGATGATCGATCCCAGTTTATCCGCCTTGATGGCACGGTACAGCAATTTATCTTTCCCGATGATCTCCTGCTGCCCCACCACTTCGTCCAGGGTACGCGGACGGAGCCTGGAAGCCAGCGGTGATTCCTTTTCCATGGTATTGCTTCTCATAAAATCAAATAAATCCATATATTTCCTCTCTGTTCCGCAGAATATGCCTGCCATTTTCTTTTGCTCATTCCAGCAGAAGCTCCTCCACTGTCACAAAGGTAAAGCCCCGCTCTTTCAGCTGATCCACGATCTGAAGCGCCGCCTTCACAGACGAATCATAATAATCATGGAGCAGAATAATATCATTGTCAGAAGCCTTTTTCACCACATGCTGTACGATTCCGGATACGTTTTTTGTTGTCCAGTCCAGCGGATCTACGGTCCATTTTACGGAAATCATAGACATCCTGCAGTCCAGACTGTCATCCCATCGGCCGAAAGGCGCCCGCACATAAGCGGTTTCCTGCCCGGTAATCTCCTTTATCAGATCACTTGTTTTTGTCAGTTCTTCGCAGGCCTGTTCTGTAGTCATACGGCTGATATCCTGATGATCATAGGTATGATTCCCAATGAGATGTCCATCCTCTGCCATCTGCCGGATGATCTCCTCGTTTCCCGGTATATTTTCCCCGACTACAAAAAACGTGGCTTTCACACCACGTTCCTTCAATCCGTCAAGAAGCTTCTTTGTATAGGAAGGGTGGGGACCGTCATCAAACGTCAGGGCTACCCGGGGCGGCACTTCCTCCGCCTTCTCCGATTCTTCCGTTTTTACCGGTGTAGCATCCGCTGCCATCCATCTTTTTCCCTGGTTTTCCCTTGCGAAGACACTCAGCACAAGCATCAATGCAAACAGTGCAAAGAAGATCCCCCGTCCCCTGATTTCCGGATCCTGCATGAAGTCGGCTCCCGTCGTCCTGTCATTTACTCTATGGTATGCACTCCGTCTGCCCGGTATGCGTCTTATTCTTTGCAGGTCCTCTTACTGCTCTTCACATCTTTTTTCTTTTTCCTCAATCAGTTCCGGTTCTTCCTCTGCCGCATCCTCTGCCGCATCCGGTATCTCCTCTTCTTCCGCTTCCTCCTGCGGCACGACCTGACCCATAAAGATCTTCTGGTTTTCCTGTTTTGGCTTCAGGGAAACCGCATAGATCACAGCAC
>JAEDFS010000082.1 GCA_016297895.1 Marvinbryantia sp. | reverse complement strand
CATGACAAGAGCAGCGGTGATTGATATGCTGCGAAAAGTAAATTGAGGATAGGGTGAAGAACATGAGTTTATTTTACAGAAGTACCAGAAGTCAGGACAAAAAAGTGACTGCCTCCCAGGCGATTCTGCAGGGTCTGGCAGAAGACGGAGGACTTTTCGTTCCGGAACGGATTCCGGCGCTTGAGGTGCCCATGGAACAGTTGGCAGATATGAGTTACCAGCAGACCGCTTATGAGGTTATGAAACTGTTTCTGGATGATTTTACGGAAGAAGAACTGAAGGGCTGCATTGAGAGGGCCTATGATGAGAAATTTGATACACCTCAGATCGCTCCCCTGGTAAAACAGGATGAAGCCTGGTATCTGGAACTGTTTCATGGGGCAACCATTGCTTTTAAAGATATGGCACTTTCCATTCTTCCCCATCTGCTGACCACATCGGCGAAAAAGAATCAGGTAAAAAATGAGATCGTCATCCTGACTGCCACATCCGGTGATACGGGAAAAGCGGCACTGGCAGGGTTTGCTGATGTGCCGGGAACCAGGATCATTGTCTTTTATCCAAAGGATGGTGTCAGCCCCATTCAGGAAAAACAGATGGTGACCCAGAAGGGAAAGAATACCTTTGTAGTAGGCATCAACGGCAACTTTGACGATGCCCAGACCGGAGTGAAAAAGATATTTGGAGATAAGGAGCTTGCGAAAGAGATGGAGCAGGCAGGTTTTCAGTTTTCTTCTGCCAATTCCATCAATATCGGACGTCTTGTCCCCCAGGTGGTGTATTATGTCTATGCCTATGCAAAGCTTTACAAGGCAGGAAGCATCGGAAAAGGCGAGAAGATCAATGTGGTTGTGCCTACCGGCAATTTCGGCAATATTCTGGCAGCATATTTTGCAAAGAATATGGGAGTGCCCATCAAAAAACTGATCTGTGCATCCAATGACAATAAAGTGCTGTATGATTTCTTTACGACCGGGGAATACAACAGAAACAGAGAATTCATCCTGACCACATCTCCATCCATGGATATTCTCATTTCCAGCAATCTGGAGCGTCTGATCTACAAGCTGGCAGGAGAGGATGCAGAGAAGAACAAAGCGTTTATGAAGAAGCTTTCTGAAGAAGGAAAATATACGATTACAGAGGACATGAAGAGCCGTCTCTCAGACTTTGCCGGCGGGTTTGCCACAGAAGAAGAAGTGGCGGAAGAAATCCACAGAATGTATGAAAAGACCGGGTATGTGATGGATACCCATACGGCAGTGGCGTCCTGTGTATACCGCAAGTATAAAGAAACGTCCGGTGATGAGACGAAGACAGTCATTGCATCCACAGCAAGCCCCTATAAATTTACCAGAAGCGTGATGAATGCCATCGATTCCAGGTACGACTCTATGGGAGATTTTGAACTGGTGGATGAGCTGAGCAGTATCTCAAAGACGGCAGTTCCGAAAGCGATCGAAGAGATCCGTACCGCTCCGGTACTCCATGATACGGTAGTGGAAGTGGAGGGCATGAAAGCCATCGTGAAAAAATTCCTGTCCATGTAAAGGACAGCTGTGAGAGAAGGGGAGGATGGAAATGGATTCCATGTATTCAATGCTGGATGTGATCATTGTTCTGTGCGGGGTCTACATTCTATATAATTTTTATCTGCTGAAGTTTAAGGGAGAGATCAAGGAGAGTCTGCTTCTCCCCAAGGATATTCAGGTGAAGAAGTGTAAAGATAAGGCAGCTTATATAGCAGAAATGTCACCGAAAGTACTGCTGTACGGAATTGTGGTGGTCATCTGCGGAATTCTGGGAATGACAGAATCTCAGATGGGACTGCTTGGAAAGTTATATCTGGTGGTTCTGGCAGTTTTTGTGGCATTTACTGTCTGGTTTGCCGTTCAGACAAAAAAATCAGTGAAAAAATACTGGCCGTAAGGAGTAAAAAACGTTAGGCAATTGCGCCTAACGTTTTTTTAACGGAACATAGTTCTGATGCTGCTGTACAGCTTTATAGGCAGGACGGATGATCTTTCCGTTGTTGCTCAGTTCTTCCATCCGGTGAGCACTCCAGCCCACCATGCGGGCAACGGCAAAAATTGGAGTGAATAATTCTTTAGGCAGGTCGAGCATACTATAGATAAAGCCGCTGTAGAAATCCACATTGGGGCTGACTCCCTTGTAGATCTTCCGTTCTTCGGCAATGATCCTGGGAGCAAGACGGGCCACATGATCATAGAGAGAGTATTCCTCTTCCCGGCCTTTTTCAACAGAAAGCTGACGTACCAGGGAACCAAGAAGACGGGCCCTCGGGTCGGAAAGAGAATACACGGCATGTCCCATTCCATAGATCAGACCGGCGTGGTCAAAGGCTTCCCGGTTCAGCAGGGCATGGAGGTAGGCTGAGATCTCTTCGTCATCGTTCCAGTCCTTTATCGCCTGCTTCATGTCATCAAACATTTGTACTACTTTGATGTTGGCACCTCCGTGACGGGGGCCCTTAAGAGACCCTAAGGAAGCTGCCATGGATGAGTAGGTGTCGGTGCCGGAGGAGGTGACCACATGTGTGGTAAAGGTAGAGTTATTTCCACCTCCGTGTTCCATATGAAGGATCAGGGCAAGATCCAGGATGGTGGCCTCCAGCTTCGTATACTGACTGTCCGGACGGAGCAGATATAAAATGTGTTCTGCCGTGGACAGATTCTGCTGAGGCACATGGATGAACAGGCTGTTGCCGTCATGATAATGGCTGTAAGCCTGATATCCGTATACGGAAAGAATGGGAACCAGGCTGATGAGCTGAAGACATTGACGAAGTACATTCGGAAGAGAAATATCATCGGCCCTGTCATCATAAGAATATAAGGTGAGGATGCTTCTGGCCAGTGTGTTCATCATATCACTGCTGGGCGCCTTCATGATGATATCCCGGACAAAGCTGGTGGGAAGGGTCCGGTAACTGCCGAGAACCTTTGAAAAATGCTCCAGCTCCTTTTCGTCAGGCAGGGATCCGAAGAGGAGAAGATAGGTGACCTCTTCAAAGCCGAACCGTTCATCCTGGAGAAAGCCTGCAGCCAGGTCCTCCACATTGATGCCTCTGTAATAGAGCCGTCCATCACAGGGAACCGTATCGTGATCTACAATAGAGCAGGAAATAATCTCGGAAATCTCGGTGAGACCAGCCAGAACACCTTGTCCGTTAAGATCTCTGAGGCCGCGTTTGACATCGTATTTTCCGTACAGATCACTGTCGATCCGGTTGGCTTTTTCACAAAGCCTGGAATAATGAAGAATATCGGGGGTGATTTCTGAGTAATAAGACATGGCATGATCCTCCAATCTGTTCATTTAGAAAAGAGTATATCGCAAAAGTCTGAAGATTATGGTGCGCAAAATATAAATTATTTCTTAAACTATAAAAGCCTTGTTAAATGCTTGACTTTTTTTGATGAAAATGCGATAATTGGAACGAAATTAATATAAGGAGGACAAGAGATGTCAACAAAAGCATATTATCCGCTTAATGAGATCGGCGCTGGAAAAGTAGGATTTTCCAAAACACGTACCATTATCGAATCTGCATTTTACGGAAACAATGTAGTAAAAGTGAACACGTTAAAAGAGGCATATGAACTGGCTAAAAATTCACCGGGAACTATCGTTACCGATATGCCTGTATATAGAGGAGAAGAATTCGGTCTGGAAAAGGATGCAAAAGTTCTCCTGTTTAATGACGGTGCTGTTACCGGACGTTACGCTGTTGCTCGCCGTATCAAAGGCGAACCGGGCGTTGACGCTGCAAAACTTGACAAGGTAGTTATGGATGCTGCTTATGAAGCACGCTGGAAAACTATGTACCACGCAGAAGTATTCGTAGGTCTGGATCCGGAATTTATGGTAAAAGCTCACCTTCTGATTCCGGAAGGAGAGGAAAACATCATGTACAACTGGATGCTGAACTTCCAGTATATGTCTGATGAATATGTAAAAATGTACAAAAACTCTCAGCCGGTTGGCAACGGAAACGAGCCGGATATCTACATCTTCTCTGATCCCCAGTGGGTTCCGCAGGAGAGACCGGACGTTGATTACAGCTGCTTAAGCGACCCGCTGACCATGTGCTACTTTGATACAGAAGCAAACTGTGCTTGTATCCTTGGTATGAGATACTTTGGTGAGCACAAGAAAGGTACTCTGACCATGGCTTGGGCAATCGCTAACCGTAACGGATACGCTTCCTGCCACGGCGGACAGAAAGAGTACACACTGGCTGACGGTTCCAAATATGTTGCATCTGTATTCGGTCTGTCAGGATCAGGTAAATCTACTCTGACACATGCAAAACACGGTGGAAAATACCCCATCACTGTTCTGCATGATGACGCTTTCATCATCAATACAGATACCTGCTCTTCTGTAGCTCTGGAGCCGACATACTTCGATAAGACAGCAGATTACCCGACAGGATGCCCGGATAACAAGTATCTGTTATCTGCACAGAACTGTGGTGCTACTCTGGACGAAGATGGAAAGATCCAGCTTGTAACAGAAGATATCAGAAATGGTAACGGACGTGCGATCAAGTCTAAACTGTGGTCCCCGAACCGCGTTGACAAGATCGATGCTCCGGTTAACGCAATCTTCTGGATCATGAAAGACCCGACCATTCCGCCTGTAGTAAAACTGAAAGGTGCTGCTCTTGCATCTGTAATGGGTGCTACTCTGGCAACAAAGACTTCTACAGCAGAGCGTGTAAAAGCCGGTACAGATATGAACGCACTTCGTATCGTTCCGTATGCTAACCCGTTCAGAACCTATCCGCTGGTTAACGATTACGAGAAGTTCAAAAAACTGGTAGAAGAAAAACATGTAGACTGCTACATCGTAAATACAGGTGACTTCATGGGCAAGAAGGTTCAGAAGGAAGATACTCTTGGTATTCTGGAAACCATCGTAGAAGGAAAGGCTTCCTTCGAGCAGTGGGGACCGTTCGAAGATATCGAGATCATGACTTCCTGGGAAGGAAAGACAGGTGACTTTACTCCGGATCTGAATGATGCTTCCTACAAAGAGGCTCTGAAGAATGCTATGCAGAACCGTGTAGATGCAGTTGAAAAATTCGCAACTGATAAAGACGGTTATGACAAACTGCCGGATGAGGCACTGGCTGCAGTTAAGAAAGTAGTTTCTGAACTGGCTTAATCAGGTCATAGATGGATGATTACCTGGGATGTTCGACAACTCCTATTGTTTTGAACCTACATTTACTTTAAACGGGATTCCTACATTGCCGATTGGATGTCACGCCCCCATAGTCAGGGGAAGGCAGAAGAGAGGTTGCGGTTACCCACCTAGCATGGCTAGGAGTCAAAAGATAGGAACCGGCATTTTGGGGATTAAAAAGAGAGCCGTCAGGCTCTCTTTTTTTAAAGAATGAGAGGGAAAGAAGGAGCACTTATGGGAATTACAGTAACGGGTTTTGGAAAACTTCAGGATGGCAGAGAAGCGAAGCTTTACACTCTGGCAAACGGCAGCGGAATGACGATTGAGATCACAGATTTTGGTGCAACGCTGGTCAGCGCAGTGGTGCCGGACCGTCATGGAAAGCATACGGATGTGGTATTAGGATACGCAGATGTGACCGATTATACAAAATACGGAGGATTTCTGGGAGCAACGATCGGAAGAAACGGCAACAGGATCGGCGGAGCAGCCTTTTCCATCAATGGAAAAGATTATCAGCTTGACAAGAATGAAAACGGAAACAACTTACATAGCGGAAACCACGGATATGACAGCGTGATCTGGGATGCAAAGGTGGATGAAGAACAGTTAAGCATTACCTTTTCCCATCACAGTCCCGATGGAGATCAGGGATTTCCAGGCAATTTCGATGTGAGTGTTACATATACTCTTACAGAGGACAATGCGATCCGGTTAGTCTATGAAGGAAAGGCAGATCAGGATACCATTGCCAATCTGACCAATCACAGTTATTTTAATCTGGAAGGCCATGACAGCGGCACAATTCTGGACCATACGCTGTGGCTTGATGCGGACGGAATCAC
>JAEDFS010000081.1 GCA_016297895.1 Marvinbryantia sp. | reverse complement strand
GGCACACTGCTGATATACTGATAAACATTTGCATATCCCGTCTCCAGTTCATGCCGCAGATAACTTAACTGACCATCCACCAGATGATAATTCAGTCCATTGGCTTTACACCAGTTAACGAGCTGAGAAAAACGTCCCAGATGCCACTGACAAAGTCCGTAACTGGTTCCGCCGTCCCCCACAGCAGTCGTAGCAAAATTGGATTCACACTGGATATTGGCCAGTACTCCGCAGGCAGCCGCATGGTTCAGACCCATTTCTTTTGTCAGATAATCATAGATCTTATTGGTGTTTTCCGTGATATTTCCCGCCGGATATGCGTAAAAATCGATCACACTCTCACCGATCTGCAGTTCATAAAGCCGCTTTGCCTCTTCTTCCCGCTCTTTTGCAGCTTCCTCTTCCCGTTTTCTGACTTCCTGCTGTATCTTCTGAAGCTTTTCTTCATCAATGGAATTATCAATAATTTCCACTGCTTCCCCCAGTGATTCTTCCATAGTCCCGCCTGACGGCTCGGACTGAGCAGGAGTCTCAGCCTCCGTTTCCGCAGGAGTCTGCGTCTCTGCTTCCGTTGGAGTCTGCGTCTGCGCTTCCGTTGGAGCCTGCGTTTCCGCTTCGGTAGGAGTCTGCGTCTCTGCTTCCGTGGGAGCCTGCGTCTCTGCTTCCGTAGACGGCTGCGTCTGTGCTTCCGTGGGGGCCTGCGTCTCTGCTTCCGTGGGGGCCTGTGTCTCTGCTTCCGTTGGAGCCTGGGTCTGTGCTTCTGTGGGGGCCTGCGTCTCTGCCTCCGTTGGAGCCTGGGTCTGTGCTTCTGTGGGAGCCTGCGTCTCTGCCTGTGCAGGAACCGCTGCCTGTGTCTCTTTCTCAGTAACCTCTGTCTGCAGTTTTGCATTTTCTTCTTCTGCAAAGCCGGTCACTCCTGATGTCACGATCGATACTGTCAAAATTCCCATTAACAGCAGTTTTTCCAGTCTTTTCTTCATTCTGCTTCATAGTTCTAAGTATCCCGGTGATGCTTAGAACTGTTCTCCTTTCAAATGGTAAAGATTAATTATCGTATTTTATCACATTTGACCATAAAAATCCACTATTTTTATACTTTTCTGTAACATTTACACTCTTCATACCCCAGAGTCTGGAAAATCACCTTCAAAAGATGCTTCACGCAAGCCTTCAACTGTTCTCTTTCCAGATCTCCCTTTTCCAGAGCTTCCCGGATATTTTCGCTGTCTGAAACATCTCCCGGCATGATCAGATCATTTCCTGCTGCGGCACATTTCCAGGACTTGCTGCCTCCCTGTTCCGATGTGGTCGTCCAGTCTGTCATAATAATTCCCTGGAACCCCCATTCTTCTCTTGCCGCCACGGTACAGGTATCTCTGCAGTTTGCTGCATGAACACCATTGATCAGGTTATATGAGGACATGATCGCCATCGGCTGAGAGGTTTTTACAGCAATTTCAAATCCACGCAGATAGATTTCCCGCAATGTACGCTCTGAAAGAATGCTGTCTGATCCCAGACGATTATCCTCCTGATTATTACATGCAAAATGTTTGATCGTTGTTCCCACTCCCGGAACGCTCTGCACGCCGTTTGTCATTGCTGCTGCCATTTTTCCGCTAAGCAGCGGATCCTCGGAATAATACTCAAAGTTTCTTCCGCACAGAGGATTTCTGTGAATGTTCATTCCCGGAGCAAGCCACCAGGCTATCCCCAGTTCCTCCATCTCGATTCCTACGGCATGGCCTACTTCCTCAAGAAGATCCGTATTCCAGGTCTGCGCAAGAAGTGTCCCCACCGGAATTGCGGTACAGTACTGATAATAAGTCACCGCATTTTCATGTTTCTCTTTTGTTGCAAAAAATCCACCTTCAAAAGCTCCAAGGAATCCCTGACTGTAGACTTCTCTTTTTACCGGATCTGCTTCGTATTCAGGAATCACCCGGAGTCCTGCCGGTCCATCTGCCATGGCAATTCCGGGCACATCCCAGTCTTTCTCCAGAATGCCGCTGGTTTCCCCTGCCGCACCCGGCACCATAATACCTGCAGCTCCCAGTGCCTGATTATGTCCTCTGCTTACTTCGCCGATGACCATGGCGATCAGCTGCTCATCGGTAAGCTGCTCCGTGATCTCTTCGGCTTTTTTATCCAGTTCATCCGGCTCATATACTTTCTTCTTCTCCGGTATCGGCGCAAAAACAGTGACAGGAATCTCTCTCTTTGCTGCCTTTTCTTTCCATTCCCTCTCCATCTCTTCCATCAGATCATCGGGTCTTAATAACTCTGTCAGTTCCTCTTTTAAGGGACAGATATGCTGTACTTTTTCAAGAATCACAGTTTCTTTCACTTCCAGAATACCGGATATCTCTGCATTTTCGGAAGAGGTGCCCACAAAGATGCCATACTGACCTTCTTCCAGGATCCATGCTGACTGCTCTTCATCAAAGGAAGCCAGATCCTTTGCTTCAAAAGAAATCTTCACGGTTTGAGATTCCCCGGGGTTCAGAAGCTTTGTCTTTGCAAATCCGCACAATCTCTTATATTCTTTCGGCAGCAGACTCTGAGGACAGGCAGCATAGACCTGTACCACTTCTTTTCCAGCGTACACAGAACCTGTGTTTTTCACCGTCACTTCCAGCTCTGCCGTATTTTCTTCCGTTTCCAGTCTGATATCAGTGAGTGCAAATTCTGTATAAGAAAGCCCAAATCCAAAGGGAAATGCCGGTTTTACCCGGAAGCTGTCAAAATACCGATATCCTACATAGATCCCTTCCTCATACTTTTCTTTTGACACGTCACCGTTATTATGACTGTAGGTGGCGTAATTGGGGAAATCCTCGTATTGAACGGCCCAGGTATCCACAAGCTTTCCGCATGGAGATGTCTTTCCCGTCATCACCGATGCCAGGGCATTTCCTCCCTCCATACCAGGCTGGCTCAGACAGATCAGAGCTTTGACCTGAGGAATCGAAAGAATCTCCTTCAGATCGATCTGCCCTCCTGTATTTAAAATCACGATCACATTGTCGCAGTACTCTGACAGGAGCTTCAGATCTTCCATTTCCGTTTCTGTCAGGCAGTAATCCCCTGCTTTATGGAAACGATCTGCTCCCTCGCCAGCCACTCTGCTGATCACATAGGCAGCCGTCCTGGCCTCTTTACAATCCTCTTTCGTGATTTTCCGTCCTGCCGGAATTTCAAATGCATGGTCTGCATAAACCTGGAAAAACTCTATAGAGTCCGCTCCCCCGGCCAGCTTCAGGATCTCTTCCTTCCATTCATTTCTGGCATCTGTATATCTTCTCTCATAATCATCGATCCAGTCCTGACTGGTCAGATTCACTCCTGCATTGATAAGTCCCTGACAGATGCTGACTACTTCCCGTTCACATACATCACCGGAACCGGTTCCTCCCTTGATCGTACGGCCGGCACCGCTTCCAAATAATGCCAGACTGCTGTCCTTCGCAAGCGGAAGCACCCCTTCATTTTTCATCAGTACGATTCCCTCTTCAGCCGCTCTTCGTGCAGCTTTCCGATTTTCAAGCTCTCTTTGGCTGACAGACGGATCTGTGGTACCGCTGAACTGTCTCTCTCTTCTTTTCATGTCTGTTTTCTCCTGCCATTTTATTTTTCACTGATCAGTTTTTTGAAGAATTCGCATTCTTCTCCGTTGCAAAGCTTTGCATCTTCCGTCCGAATGTCACAATGGAACACATGCGGCAGCGGATTTTCTCTGTTTCCATAAAAACGGTATACGAAGGGGACATCCTGTTCCACAAATTTCTGCGCAAGGAGAGATGCCTGTGCCTTCAGGAAATCTCCTACGGATGTCATCAGAAATGTAGGCGGATAATAGGATGTTACATGATCCGGCACAGAGATCATCTTCAATTCTTCTTTTGTGCCTCCTCTGGGCAGATAATCCTGCATCAGAGCATCTGTCCGTTCAAACTCTTTTGCGGCTGCTTCTACTCTGTAATCCCCGCAGTTTAAGGCGATTCCTCTTATCTGAATTCCCTCCGGAATCTGAAATTGATAGGACTTTGCATATTCCGGATTGGTCCAGATTGCCGCATACAGACCCAGCGTATTCCCTCCAGCTGAATCTCCCACTGCAAATACATGATCCAGATCAAGTCCATACTGTGCTCCGTTTTCTTTCATCCATTGAAAGACCAGATTGGTATCCTCAAGAGGTGCCGGGAATTTATGTTCCGGAGCCAGTCGGTATGTAAAATTCACCACTGCAAATCCGTGCAGAGCCAGTTCCATACAGTAATACTGATACCGTTCTTTGTCTCCGTAGACCCATCCGCCGCCATGCACACTGACAATTACCGGCTGCAAACTATCCCCTGCATCTTTTCTTCGATATACATCCAGCTTCTGCCACTGGGTATCCTCTCCGTAAAAAATATCATCGTATCTGACGATCTCATCCGGCGTTTTCAGTCCTGCATCCCGGATATCATCTCCTTCTTTAAACTCTTTTCGAACTCTGTCACTGGTTTCTGACATGTCATTGTTCTCCTTTCTCATCTACAGTAAGTTCTGCGCTTCCACTGATAATAAATCCCACATCTGTGACCCTGCCATTTGCCGGAATCACTCTGTTGTAATCTTTTGCACTGATGTATAAAACGTTTTCCCCGGCCTGGTAGTCTCCGTTCCATCCGTCTGAAAGGTGAAATGTATCTGTAAACGGAATCTGAAGCTCCCATCCTTCCTGTTTCTCATTGGAATCATTTTGGATGCTCAGATCATACTGATAATAACTCTCCCCATTGGCTTCCCAATGGTTTTTTACAGATATCGTATAGCTGAGATTCCCTTCCTGAACAGTTTTTCCCGCAGGCACCTGTTCCCGGAGATCCTCCGAATTTTCCGACACATCTGTCATTTCTTCCCCAGTCAGCATCTGAAACAGCCATTTTCCGGAATCACTCAGGTCTTCGCTTACAAAATCAGCAACCTTTCCGCAATCCGATCTCAGAATCGCCGATGTCTCATTTTTATTTGAAAGATTCCATGCCACATAGCTGATTCCATATTCGTCCATCAGTCTGACCCACTCATTGGCCTGCTCTCTGTCGATTGCACCATTTCCGCTTGCATCACAGATTCCGTACTCTGTCACAAATACCGGAAGTCCCTGCTCCACCGCCGTTTTCATAATGTTTCGCAGTTCTTCCTTATGTGTGGCCGCATAAAAATGAAGGGTATACATGATATTATCATACCCGATAATGGGGTCAGCCGCTGCCTGATCTACCATTTGGGACCAATTCGGAGTTCCCACCACGATCACGCCGTCACTGTCATTTGTTCGAATCACTTCAATGATCTCTTCTGCATAATCACGTATCTGCTGCCAGGAAGTCCCACCATTTGGTTCATTACAGATTTCATAGATCACATTATCATGATCCGCATACTCCAAAGAAACCTCTGCAAAAAAGTCCTTCGCCTGTTCCCTGTAGAGATCAGGATCGTTGTCAGAAAGGATGTGCCAGTCAATAATCACATACATATCCTGATTTGCGGCATATTCCACACCTTGACCAACCAGTCTTTTCAACTCTTCCTGATCCCCGTCCGTACAATACCCACCGCTTTCTGCAGTATACATGGCAAGACGTATCACATTACAGTTCCATTCTTCCCGCAATTGCCGGAAACAGTCCTCATTGATATATTCCGGAAACCATGCAATTCCGTGAGTACTGATTCCCTTCAGTTGAATCCGCCGACCAAGGCTGTCCATTAGTTGATTTCCTTCTACATGAAGCTTTCCTGATTCTGAGGGATACCCGTGTACAAATTCCTGATTTTCTTCAGCAAGAATACTATTTCCCTGCAAAATAAAGATCAGGATCAGACCTAAAAACGTCATTCGCATTTTTTTCAAATTTCATCCACTCCTTACCTGACTTCTATTATAATTCCAATAAAAATCCACTGCAAGGAAAAGATTGACTGACACCCATTTAAGCTCTTCTTTTTGCCGATAAATTCAAGAGCATAGAAAAAAGAGTCTGGTTGTCCAGACTCTTTTTTCTATGCCGGCGACCGGAATCGAACCGG
>JAEDFS010000080.1 GCA_016297895.1 Marvinbryantia sp. | reverse complement strand
TACAGGACACGGTATTCGCTGGTTCCGCAGGACGCCTTCAGGGTAATCTTTATGAGCTGGGTCTTCGTCTCCGGCAGCTTCACATTGATCATATTCCCGCATGCATTTGTATTCGCTTTTACGACACCGGTCTCCCATGTCATAATATGCCTTTCCTCACCGTCTATGGTAAGAAAGACCTCTATCGCATCCGATACAGAGTCCACACTGTCATTTAAAAGCCAGATCTCACCCCGGAGCATTTCCCCGGGTCTGTAAATAAAATGTTCCAGACGAATGCTGGGAAGGACCGGCCGGAGAGACGCCTGCACTGCATAATAGGCTTTCTTTCTCTTGTAAGGATAAGCTAAAAGATTGTTCCCCGCAGCCGTGATCCATGGTTCATTGTATACCCAGTTGATTGCCATGGAGCATTTTCCTTTCTGTTTTCTTGCCTCTTCAAAAATGCATTTGTAGCCTTCGCACTGAAGGATCTCGCTTTTTTCAATATAGTCCTCCATGCTGTCCTGTCTGCCGAAGATCCAGTTGATCACATCCAGATTCAGCCAGGAATCCGGTTTCCATGCCATCAGACCGTGATGAAGGATCCACGGTTCTTTGATCTGAATATTATGTATGACTTCCTCCGTGAAAATAAGCTTCAGCTGTTCCATATCAGCAATGCCCGGCACGCCAAATTCCGAATATGCGGTACAATGGGAATTGCGGTATAATTCAAATACGGTCCTGCTGCTGTCAATAGAGAGATCACAGAATTCATAATGACCATGTCCCATTCCTTCACTGGGAGAGGTCTTCAAAAACGGGCGGTCAAAATCCAGCTCATAACACAACTTGTCCAGCAGACGAAGGGCATGGGACTGATCCGTCATTTTGGACCAGGCATTCAGAAGCTCATTTCCGCCGCACCACAGGACAAGACAGGTTCTTGTCCGCAGCCTTTTTATGATAGAGACTGCTTCCTGCTCCAGCACCCGCAGATACCTGGGTGTTCCCTTATAATTGTTGCATGCCAGCGGAAATTCCTGCCATACCATGATCCCGTTTTCATCGCAGCGATCAAAAAAAGCATCCTTATCGATCACCGCCCCGCCCCAGCAGCGAAGAATGTTCATGTGGGCTTCTTTTGCATAGTCCACTTCTTTCTCGTAGGTCTCCCCGGAGATCGTGCCCGTAAACACTTCCGGATTGACCCAGTTGCTGCCTTTTGCAAAGATCCTTCTTCCGTTTAATTCAATGGTAATGGGTGCCGCACTTCTGGATTTCGGAAAATCGGACGGATGTTCCCAGGCTCCTTCATTCATCACCAGACGGATCTTTCGAAATCCGATCCTGCCGGTCTTTCTCTCCTGCCCGGTACTTACGATCCAGCTGTACAGATAGGGCACTCCCTGTTCGTTGCACCACCAGAGATGGATATTCTCCAATTGAAAAGATTTTTCATATCCCCGGTAGACCATCCGGCCTTCCATATCATAAAATTCGATCAGCGCTTCTTTTTTACAGTCGATCCACAAACGTACCTCTGCACTTTTCAGATCATCAGACAGCTCATAGAATACCTCCACCTGACCGATATGTTCCTCTGTCCTGGTCTCAATATAGGTATCTTCCCAGAGTCCTGAGACAAGAACTCTCGGGTGCCAGTCCCAGCCATATTCATCCGCAGGCTTGCAGCTCTGATCTGCCATCTCCCGCCCCGGTGCCGCTCCCTCTCTCTTGGGATGTGGATAGATCAACACCTCCAGTTCTCCCCCTCTGCTCAGTTCATCTGTAATATCGATCTCCACCTTTGTGTACATTCCTTCCTGGTGAAGAAGCTTTTCTCCATTCAGAAGAATCGTAAACTCATATTCAATTCCTTTGGACACAAAGTACACTCTCTCGTTCTCCGCCGGAGTGCAGACAATATTGGTCCGATAACTCCAGTAATCATCCTCTATCTCCAGGAATTTTTTACAGTTGTCCATGTAATTCAGATCGCCCCATCCCATATGACGGGCATAATCCTTCTGAATATTTCCCGGCACCTCTACAGGAAATCCTTCCCCGTATTCTCCGTTTCTGATCAAAAAACCGGTCCATTTCTGCTTAAAGATCATGTTCACATCCTCCTCAACACACTTACCACCATCATAACATTGCCTCAGCAGGGATGCAAGAATGCAAAGCATCTGAAATCTTTCATTGACAAATCCTCCGTCTGCTTTTATAATCTAAAGCAGAGTGTTGACGAACAGCCACACGAAGGGGTACACCACCGCGGGTGTATTTCTTTGTGTGGCTTTTTTGTATCTCAGGAAATTGCTCTGCTTTTTCCCGGGACGGTCTCCAGCTCTATTTTTAAGAAAGGAATAAAACTGTTGGATTTTATAAAACAGTTGAAAAAACGTATGGTTAAGATCAACGGAAAAGAAGAAATGGTCCAGGGGCAGACGCTGCTTGCTTACCTGGAAGAAAATGGCTATTCCCGGGATCGGATCGCTGTGGAATGCAATGAAAGGATCATTCCAAAAAGCGAATACGAACACAAGATCCTGGAGGACGGAGACGTCCTGGAGATCGTGTGTTTTGTAGGAGGTGGCTGAGTTGAATACACCCCTTCCATCCAGGGAAGAAATCGATGCGGCACTGGCCCTGCGCCACACAAAAGAAATACAGGAAAAGATCAGCCGGGCACGGGTGGCCGTCTGCGGGCTTGGGGGACTGGGTTCCAATATCGCATTTGCACTGGCAAGATGCGGTGTGGGACATCTTCATCTCATCGACTTTGACTGTGTGGATCTGACGAATCTGAACCGACAGCAATACAGTGTGTCTCAGCTTGGACAATCCAAGGCCTTTGCGCTCAGGGATTCTCTGCTGGCAGTGAATCCCTATCTTGAGATCTGCTCCGATCCCGTCCGGCTTACGGAAGAAAATATCCCGGAGCTTTTAAAAGAGGATACCTATCTTTGTGAAGCCTTTGATGTTCCGGAAGCAAAGGCCCTGCTGACCAATATGGTGCTGGAGCGGTTTCCGGAAAAATTTCTGGTAGGTGCTTCCGGAATGGCCGGGTACGGCAACAGCAACGGGATCCGTACCAGAAAAGTCTTCTCTCACTATTATCTGTGCGGAGATGAGGTCTCAGATATAGAACACTGCGGCGGCCTGATGGCTCCCCGGGTCATGCTCTGCGCCGCACACCAGGCAAACAAAATTTTAGAACTGATCATAGAACACGAAGCATAAGGAGAACAGACATGAAAAAAGATACCTTTACCTTAGGGGGAAAAGAATTTTCTTCCCGTTTTATTCTGGGTTCCGGGAAATATTCCATGGAACTGATCAAGGCAGCCGTAGAAAACGCAGGCGCACAGATCATTACTCTGGCCGTACGCCGCACCAATACGAAAAAGAATGAGAGTATTCTGGATCACATTCCAGACAATGTAACGCTTCTTCCCAACACCTCCGGTGCCAGGGACGCCCAGGAAGCGGTCCGCATTGCACGTATGGCCCGTGAGCTTGGCTGCGGAAATTTTGTAAAGATCGAGATCATGCGGGACAGCAAATATCTGCTCCCCGATAATGTGGAAACCGTAAAGGCCACCGAGCTTCTGGCTAAGGAAGGCTTTGTAGTGCTTCCCTATATGTACCCGGATCTTTATACTGCCAGGGATCTTGTAAATGCCGGTGCCGCAGCTGTAATGCCCCTTGGATCCCCCATCGGCTCCAACAAAGGACTGGCCACAAAGGAATTTATCCAGATCCTGATTGATGAGATCGACCTTCCCGTCATTGTAGATGCCGGAATCGGAAAACCCTCCCAGGCATGTGAGGCGATGGAAATGGGAGCCGCAGCCATCATGGCAAATACCGCCATTGCCACTGCAGGGGATGTGCCCGCCATGGCCGGAGCCTTTAAAAATGCCATTGAAGCAGGACGTGCAGCCTACCTTGCCGGTCTTGGCCGTGTGCTGGAACGGGGTGCTTCCGCTTCCGATCCCCTGACCGGATTTTTGAGAGATTAGAGGTGAACCTTCATGAGTGAAAATCAGTTTTTTATAGATTCCGACAAACTGAGTGCAAAAGCACTGGAAAAAAAGCACCGTCTGGAAAACGATCCCTCCAGCCGTGCCGATCATATGGCCTATCTTCCCGGGATGGAGCAGATCTCCTCAGACATCCGGGACCGGGTGCTTCATGAAATGGAACATTACGATTACGAATCTTATACCGATGCGGATGTCCGCCGGGCTCTCGCCCATGAGACCTGCAGCGTGGAGGATTTCAAAGCACTCCTCTCTCCTGCCGCCCTTCCCCACCTGGAGGAAATGGCGGAAAGAGCAAAACTGGAGACCAGCAGACACTTCGGCAATACAGTCTATCTCTTTACACCACTGTATATTGCCAACTACTGTGAAAATTACTGCGTATACTGCGGATTCAACTGCTACAATGACATCCGCCGGAAAAAGCTGAATTTTGAAGAAATTAAAAAGGAAATGAAGGTGATCGCCGATTCCGGTATTGAGGAGATCCTGATCCTCACCGGTGAAAGCCGCAGTAAGAGTGATGTTAATTACATCGGTGAGGCATGTAAGCTGGCTTCCCGGTATTTTCGGAATGTGGGGCTTGAGATCTATCCGGTGAACACCGATGAATACCGGTATCTTCACGAATGCGGTGCGGATTATGTCACCGTTTTCCAGGAAACCTATGACTCTGACAAATACGAGACCCTTCACCTTCTGGGTCACAAACGTGTTTTCCCCTATCGCTTTGATGCACAGGAGCGGGCCATTTTAGGAGGCATGAGGGGCGTGGGATTTTCTGCCCTTTTAGGTCTCTCCGATTTCAGAAAAGACGCCCTGGCTTCCGCTCTCCATGTATATTACCTTCAGAGAAAATATCCTCACGCAGAGTATTCTCTCTCCTGCCCAAGGCTTCGCCCCATCATCAACAACGATAAGATCAACCCTCTGGACGTCCATGAAAAAGAGCTGTGCCAGGTGCTCTGTGCTTACCGTATCTTCCTGCCCTATGTGGGAATCACCGTATCCTCACGTGAGCAGAAGCATTTCCGGGACGGAATCGTGAAGATTGCCGCCACCAAGGTCTCCGCCGGCGTTTCCACCGGAATTGGGGATCACGAGAGCAAATATGAAGGAACGGCATCAGAAGAAGCAGGAGATGAACAGTTCGAGATCTCCGATGGAAGAAGCTTTGACCAGATGTACCAGGATATGTCGGAGGAAGGCTTACAGCCGGTATTAAATGATTATGTCTATGTATAAAACAATTTTTGTCACAAACCGCCATCTGACGGATCACTTTTTGGAGCAGTTCCAAAAAGTGATCGAGAGCGGCGTCTCTGCCGTGATCTTAAGGGAAAAAGATCTGACCGAACAGGAGTATAAAGCACTGGCCCGTGATGCCATAAAGATCTGCGGCGCCAAAGGCGTCCCTCTCTATCTTCATACTTATACCGAGGCTGCGAAAGAGCTGGACTGCAAAAGGATCCATCTTCCTCTGTCACGGTTTCTGCAGATGGACGAATCAGAAAAAAATGCATTCCGTGAGATCGGCGTCTCCATCCACTCCGTGGAAGAAGCGATAAAAGCCGAACAGGCCGGTGCTTCCTATGTCACCGCCGGTCATATTTTTCCCACCGACTGCAAAAAGGGTCTGGAACCAAGAGGCCTTGCTTTTCTTGCTGATGTCTGCCGTTCTGTCACGATCCCCGTTTACGCCATCGGCGGGATCACAAAAGAAAATGCTGCCTCCTGCATATCTGCAGGGGCAGCGGGTATTTGTCTCATGTCGTCTCTTATGAAGGCGGAGAAACCGGAATGCATTTTCTGATCATTTCACCTCGATCTCGAATACAGCAGACTGCTTTTCCTCGTTTCCGTCATACTGATAGAAATTGATCTGAAAGCTTCCCGGATTATCCACTCCGATACATGCCTGTGCTTCACAGACTGCACCTACAGGTGTTTCCTGGGGATATAACGTAATATCCCCGGGATACGAATATCCCATTTTTCCGGCATTATCCACAATGCCATCCTCAAGGTTCACATACAGTCCATCCATAAAATCGGATTCATAACCCAGATTTTCATAAGTATAGGTAACGATATACA
>JAEDFS010000079.1 GCA_016297895.1 Marvinbryantia sp. | reverse complement strand
ACGGTGGGTAACCAACTGGTGCGGGGGCTGTTTAAAAATCTGAAGAAGTGGTAAAATCATGTTTGGAGAATGTCACGCCCATCTGATCATGGACGGAAAGAATTATAAAGAAGCAGTCAGCCGTCATAAAAACGGTGTGGATGAGGAGGTACTGAAGGCGCATCTGGCAGCCTATCAGGCAGAAGGCATCACCTTTGTAAGAGACGGAGGAGATTCCTACGGAGTCTCGGAGCAGGCAAAGGTTATGGCTGAGGGGTATGGAATCGATTATCGTTCCCCCATTTTTGCCATTCATAAAAAAGGCCATTACGGAGGAATCGTGGGAAAAGGATTTGAGACGTTCTCTGAATACAGAGAATTGGTCAATCAGGTCAGAAACCGGGGCGGAGATTTTATTAAAATTATGATCTCCGGGATCATGGAGTACCGGGAATGGGGACTGTTAAGTGAGGAATCCTTAGAGCCGGAGGAGATCCGGGAGATGATCCATATAGCCCATGAAGAAGGCTTTGCGGTCATGATCCATGGAAATGGGAGAAAAGCGGTGCTGGCAGCGGCAGAAGCCGGAGCAGACAGCGTGGAGCATGGCAATTATATCGATCAGGACTGCATGTACGCAATGGCGGAACAGGGATGTGTCTGGGTGCCCACCATTGTGACAACAAAAAATCTGCTGGGATGCGGAAGATATGAAGACCGGGTGCTGGAAAGCATTTACCGGACGGAATGCGAAAACCTTGCAAAAGCCTATCAAAGTGGAGTACAGCTTGCTCTGGGCAGTGATGCAGGGGCATATCTGGTTCCCCATGGAAAGGCAGTTGCTCAGGAGTTAGAGATTTTTCAGGAGGTTCTGGGCAAAAATGGAGACCGGGAACTGGTAAGTCATCTGAAGCTTGGGGAAGAAAAAATCAGGGAAAGGTTTTGCAGAGGATACATAAACTGATTTACGGATGGGAAAAATGAAATCAAAGAGTTGTTAGTAAGACCAGGAGGAGACAACATGAAGATTTTATTTTTCGGCACCAAAAGCTATGACAGAGAATTTTTTGATGCAACATGGAAAGAAAAAGTATATCAGGACATTCATATCGATTATGTAGATACTCTGCTGATCCCCGATACTGCCAAACTGGCAAATGGGTATGATGCGGTGTGTGCATTTGTAAATATGGATCTGAGCGCACCTGCAATTGAGACCCTGGCAGAATGCGGGGTCCGGCTGATTCTGATGCGCTGTGCCGGGTTTAACAATGTGGATCTGGAAAAAACAAAAGAAAAAGGCATCACGGTGATGCGTGTGCCCGGGTATTCCCCGGAAGCAGTGGCGGAGCACGCCATGGCACTGGCCCTGACGGCCAATCGTCACACGCATAAGTCTTATGTGCGTGTAAGGGAAAATGATTTCAGCCTGGGAGGACTGATGGGAGTGGTTCTCCATGGACGAACAGCAGGAATCGTAGGAACCGGAAAAATCGGTGCGGCCATGGCAAGGATCTGCCATGGATTTGGAATGAAGGTTATTGCTTACGATATGTACAAAAACCCGTCCCTGGATTTTGCGGAATATGTGGATCTGGATACCCTTCTTGCAGAATCTGATCTGATTTCTCTGCACTGTCCGCTGACGGAAGAGACCTATCATATGATCCATACAGAGACGATCCGGAAAATGAAGACCGGTGTGATCCTGGTCAATACCTCCAGAGGCGGTCTGATCAAAACGGATGATCTGATTCGGGGCATCCGGGAGGGAAAGTTTTTTGCGGTCGGTCTTGATGTATACGAAGAGGAAAACAAAAATGTATATGAAGACCGTTCCGATGCCATACTGGAGCACTCCACCGTGGCCAGACTGCTGAATTTCCCCAATGTAATGGTGACTTCCCATCAGGGCTTCTTTGCCAAAGAGGCACTGGAGGCCATCAGCAGTGTGACCATGGAAAATGCGCTTGCTTTTATGCAGGGAAAGAAAAACGGAAATGAAGTAGAATAAGCCGGGGAATCATGATTCCTGAACCATAGGCAAATACAGGCTGTATTTCATACACTAACGTATAAGAAACGTGGGAGGTATGAAATGCAGCCTTTATTAGAATGCAGAAATGTAAGCTTCTCTTATCACAGCATAACAGGAGAAACAAGTGCGCTGAAGAATATATCGTTTCAGGTGCGGGACGGGGAATTTGCGGCAATCGTCGGGCCAAGCGGATGCGGGAAATCCACGCTGCTCTCCCTGATGTGCAGACTGCTTGAGCCGGAGTCCGGCTCTATTTTTATAAACGGGAGACCCCTTGGAAGTCACGAAGAATTTCACATCGGATATATGCCGCAGCAGGATCAGCTTTTTGAATGGAGAAATATTTTCGGCAATGTGACGCTGGGGCTGGAGATACAGCATAAGCTGACACAGGAAAATCAGGAGTATGCAAAGAAGATGATGAAAGAATACGGCCTCTGGGAATTTCGTCATGGGAAACCAAGCCAGCTTTCCGGCGGAATGAGACAGCGGGCTGCTCTTATCCGGACACTGGTGCTGAAACCATCCCTGCTTCTTTTGGATGAACCGTTTTCTGCCCTGGACTATCAGACCAGGCTGACGGTAGGAGAAGATATTTATCAGATCATTAAAAAAGAACATAAGACAGCTGTTCTGGTTACCCATGATCTGGCGGAGGCTGTCAGCATGGCGGACAAAGTGATCGTGCTGTCAAAGAGGCCGGCCAGTGTCGTGGCGGAGATCCCCATTGAACTGGAGATACCGGACAGGACACCGATGAGATCCAGAAATGCTGCCGGATTTAAGGAATACTTTAATCTGATCTGGAAGGAGCTGAACGAGCATGAAAACCCGGACTGAAAAAAGACAGATGAGAGAGGTAAAGGCTTGCATGTCCCGAAACCAGCGGGATTATCTAAGAGCCAGAAACCGGCATCGGGTGTTTGTAAGGCTGATGAGAGTGGTTCTGCTCCTGGGATTTTGTATTCTATGGGAAGCAGCCGTTACACAGGGATGGATCGACGGATTTATTTTCAGCAGTCCCCGCAGGATCTGGAATACGTTTCTGTCGATGGTGAGGGATGGTACCATTGCAGAACATGTGGGAGCCACACTGATGGAAACGATCATCAGTTTTCTGCTGGTAGTTGTCACAGGTCTTTTCTGTGCGATCCTTCTCTGGTGCAGTGAAAAACTGTCGGAAATCCTGGAACCCTATCTGGTGGTATTGAACAGTCTGCCGAAATCTGCGCTGGCCCCGCTGCTCATCGTGTGGCTGGGAGCGAATCAGCGAACGATCATCGTGGCGGGAATGTCGGTTGCTGTGTTCGGTACGATTTTGAATCTGTATACAGGATTTAAAGAAGTGAGTAAGGAAAAGAGCAAGCTGGTGTATACGCTGGGCGGGAATCGTTTTCATGTATTGACAAAAGTAGTTCTTCCAAGCACCGTGCCGGCTACGATCAGTATTATGAAGGTAAACATCGGACTGTGTCTGGTGGGAGTGGTGATCGGGGAGTTCATCGGTGCCAGGAGAGGACTGGGATACCTGATCATATATGGAAGTCAGGTGTTTAAACTGGACTGGGTGCTGATGAGCATCGTTCTCCTCTGTATCATCGCCATGGGACTGTACGGAGCGATCGGTGCGGTGGAGAAATGGTATCACAGGCACTTGTAGATCCCTGGCAGTGGGGGATAATATCTGAGAGAAGGGGCAGGAATCTGCCCCTTCAGAAAAGCAGAATCCGACTTGTCTGGTATCTTATTTCGTGTTATGATAACCGATCATACCATTGAAATGAATTTTTTCCGTGGCTTTTCGCCCGATACAGTGCCTTATCAGCATTGTCGCACAACTCTTCAAAAGTCTTCCCGCTCTCCGGAAAACGGGCAAGTCCGGCACTGAAGGAGAGCTTTACGATGCCGTGACCCGGCAGCTCCATTTCGTGCAGCTCCTGCTGAAGCCGGAGCATGCTTTTTTCCACACTTTCTCTTTTGCGGAAGCCTTTTAAGAACAGGATAAACTCATCTCCGCCATATCTGCCTACCAGACCGTTCTCGCCGAAAAAGGCCATCATGGTTTTTGCAAATTGCTTCAGTACCAGATCTCCGGATAAATGACCGTAGGTATCGTTGTAGATCTTGAAATCATCCACATCCAGGAAAATCAACACTCCGGAAGGCGCCTGTGTCTGCTCCGTAATGTAATCATGGAATCGGGAAATGAAGGTGCGTTTATTGAGGATTCCAAGCAGAGGATCATTTTCTGAAAGCTGCTGCAGTTTTTTCTTTTGCAGGATCTGTCTGCAGATGATCCAGATACCAAGACACACGGTAACGATGATAATAGCTGCAAAATAACCTGCGATTCTGGTCTGATGCTGCATCAGAAAACCGGAAAGAGTGCTGTTTGGAAGGTTGACAGCAATGTACCAGTCAGGCATACTCTGTATTTTTACATATCCCTGTGTATAGGTCCTGTCGTGAAAATCGAACTGGGCGATACCGGGGCTGGTTCGATTTTGAAGATTCTGCATATAATCATGATAAAGCGTCTCATTCTCGAACTGCATCTGTGTATGCATCATCATCAGATTATTCCAGCTTCCGGCCGAGGCCATCTCTCCGTCTGTACATGCGATGTAATTTCCGGAGTCCGCATTCAGCAGGGCGATTTCCGGCTGACTGTTAAGAGATTCTGTCTGAGCAAGTTCCTGAATCGTTTCCAGGGGAAAAGAGGCATACATAATATACCGCTCCTCATCTGAAGAAGAAAGAGGAATCATGATTGTGATCATATATTTGGCTGTTACACTGGAGCGGTATGGTTCTGTGATGTATGTGCCTTCCGCTTCAAGTACTCTTTCAAAATGTCTGTACTTCTCAAAGTCACGCTGTACTCCTGGAGATCCATAAAAATCGTCGGGAGAGCTAAAAAGTCCCATATCTGTGAAGAATGAATGTTCTTCATAATTCTGAATCTCATGATATAAAGTCTCTGCAGACAGGTCTCCTTTCAGACTCAACAGGCTGGCAGTCTGATCTGCACTGTCAACGATATGGTCCACGGAGGAACTTACCTTTTCGGCAAGAAGTCCCGCCATTACCTGCATCTGGCTTTCTTTGTACTGACTGGTCATTTGTCCAACGGTCCGCTCAATACAAAAGCACAGGGAAATACAGATGACAAAATAAATGCCCAGAATCCATTTATCATATTTTTTTTGATTGCTTTTTAATCCTTCCATAACTCCGTCCCGCCTAACGTGAGGTTTCATATTGCTCTACATTCTGTGAATCAATCAGTTCCACCTGAGTATCCACAAAACGGCCATCCTCATAATTACCCTCAAAAAGGGCAGAAGCGGCCATAACTCCCTGATATCCCATTTCAAATTGATGCTGAACAACCGTGGATGCAGTATAATCCTCATTGCGTATCAATTCTGCGATCTCATCTGAAAAGTCAAATCCCACAAGAACAAGATCTTTGCGCCCGGATTCCTTCAATGCCGTGGAAAGGCCGACGGTAGAACCGTTATTGCAGCCTAAAAGTCCCCGAAGATACTCAGAGGACAGCATCATCTCTTCTGTCAGTTCCGTTGCCTTTGAAATACTTCCTTCATTACAGTAGATCTGTTCGGATATCGACCATTTCTCCGGGGCATGTTCCATCCAGTATTCGAAAAATCCTGCGACACGTTCTATAATTGTCTGTGATTCCAGGGAGCCGACCTGAATTCCTACCTGCAAGGGTTCGCCCTCGGAGCTGCCGGTCTCTTTCAGTTTTTTCAGCATATCTTCGGCAGCGATCCTTCCTGCCTGCATATTGTCTGTCATAAAGCAGGCATCAAAATCAATGCTGTTGCTGATGGTATCCACCAGTATGATCGGAATTCCGGAAGCTTTCATCTCCTGCAAAATGGGATAGGTTTCATTGGAATTCACCGGTGCAATCAAAATGGCATCTGCTCCGGCTGTCTGTGCTTTTTCCAGAAGCTGGATCTGTCCGTCCAGATCTGTCTCATAAACAGTTCCGCCTGTGTAAATGTTGTAATTCAGATCGTTTCCTGCCTGTTGTGCGCCCTGGCACAAAATCTGCCAGTAAGAAGAATTATGTGCCTTGGTCACGACATAAATATCTTTGGCCTCTGCGTCGGAAGAGACGCAGACCTGAGAAAAATCCTCATAGGGAGGCTGTTCTGTTTCTGCTGCTTCTTTTGCCTGACATCCGCTTAAGCTGATTGTAAGCATTGCTGCAGCGATCGCAGCGATACGGCTCTTTTTCATGGCTCTGTCCTTTCCGTTCCGGTAGGGAATGTCTGTTCCGTACATTATTTTCCGGTTCGCTCTCCTGTCTCTGTCTATACTATACAA
>JAEDFS010000078.1 GCA_016297895.1 Marvinbryantia sp. | reverse complement strand
TTATAACAAAACTGGGGCAAGGCGTACACGCCTGCCCCTTGTAGTCTGAAAATATCATATCATTCCGCAAAAATCTTGTCAATATTTTTCCTCAGACATTTACGGCTTCATCCGTTTCATTACAGTCACTTCGTCTGCCAGTTCCCAGAGAGACTCACACCGGTTGACTCCCGTCAGAATCAGATGCATCTCTTCATCCTTCATCTCGATCAGTGCCTTTAATTCCTCCCGGGTGATGATTCCGGTCTCCACCAGTCCCAGCACCTCATCCAGAATGAGAACATCACATCCCTGAGTACTGATCACTTTTCTGGCAAAGCTCATGCCGTTTCGGATATTTACAGTCTCTTCTGCTCTCTGTTCTTCGGAAAGCTCCTCATAACACCCCTCCGAACGTTCAAATCGAAACAGCTTGATCTCCGGCTCCAGTCTCCGGATAAATCCGATCTCATCACTCTGTCTCTTTTTCAGGAACTGAATGATCATCACTGTTTTCCCGCAGCTTGCCGCCTGAATGGCCTTACCGATTGCGGCAGATGTTTTCCCTTTGCCATGTCCGCAATATATATGCACAAGTCCCTTATCCATATCGTACCTCACTGACTCCCCGCATAACCCCTTATGCCAATCATTAACTTTACCACATCTTTATGGAAAATGCAACCTGTTTACGAAAGACATTCCAGTTTGCTCACAGAAACCTCATAGGCAACCCGTTTTTCCGTAAAATCACCTTCTATTTTTTTCATATATTCCCTGCTCTGTATCCTTCCCCAGATCTGCACATGTCCTCCCACCTCAAAATTAGAGGAAAACCTGGCATTTCTTCCCCAGCAGATACATGGGATATAATCAGATTTACCATAAGGCCGGTTCACGGCCACCAGCATATCCGAGATCTCCCTGCCAAGGGGAGTCTTACGATATACCGGAGGTTTACAGATGTATCCGTCCAGAAAGATCTGATTCGTTTTTACCTTATCGGTCTCCTCCTCCGTAAAAGAAACCTCCCTGGCAAATACCGATAATACCAGGCGGTTTTTCTTTTCTTCATGACGGTTATAGGACCGGAACTGGCCCACGATCCGGATGAATTCCCCCCGATAATCCTGATTGACATCGATCAGCCGTTCTGAGATCATCACCGGGATCCGATCTGATGATTCACTCAGGCGTTTTACCTGCACATCCACCAGGTAAAAGCCTTCTCCGAACACCTCGTGACTGAATACAAACTCTGAAACGATTTCTCCAACGATACTGACCTGATTGTTTTCAATAATTTTGTCTGACATATGTATGCGTTCTCCCTTCTTCTTTACGAAGTATCTCTTTTCGTATTTCGCTATATACATATGTCTATTCTGAAAATTTCTGTTTTAGAACAGAAACCGTCACTTTTCTTCTCGACTGAAACTGTCAGGATCTGACTCCTGCCCTTTCACAGACAGCAGAATTCCAAGGATCATGATCCCCATTCCCAGCACCTGAGGCCACTGAAGAGTCTGCCCCAGCAGGACAGTTCCAAGGATCGTCCCCACCACAGGCTCCACAGTGGCAATGATGCTGGCTGCTCCGATATCGATTCCCTGATCGATTCCTTTTAAATAGAGGAAATAGGGAATCACCGTTCCCACAACTGCAAGGCAGAGATAAAGGAGCAGCAGCATCGCAGAAGGTCTTTCGATCTGAAACGGAGGTTTCAGAAACAGAAATGCCAGAGAGCCAAAGATCACCATCAGCCCGGAATTCATTTTTCCGTCATGAAGTCTCTTCGCCTTTTTCCCAAGTACCGATGTGAGAGAATAGGATACCCCTGCACCAAGACCGATGAGGATTCCTTTCAGGCTTCCGGTAAAGGCTGACAGATCATATCCCCTGACCACCAGGAAACTGCCTGCAAAACAACCCGCCACCGCTGCCAGCTTGTATCCTGTGATCGGAACTTTATAAAAGACACGGTCAAAGATCACGACAAATGCCGGTGCCGTATACAACAGCATTGCTGCCATGGAGATGGAAAGCGATTCGATCGCGATCATATAAAACACGAAGGTTCCGCCTCCTGCTGCGATCCCGTAAAGCAGATAAAAAGGAACCTCCGACAGTTTCAGCTTTTTCAGGCTTCCGTCTGCCAGCAGCCAGACAAAAAAAATCAGCGCAGCCAGATAGGCCCTCATGGCTCCCGCCGTGATCCCATTGCTTCCCAATTGATAACAGATACTGCTGATCACCGGAAGTGTCCCCCAAAGCACGGCACTTGCCAACACCAGCAGATATCCAACATAACCTGTTTTTCGTTTCTCCATTTTTCTGCCCTCCCCGGAATTGATTTTTTCCATGCTGTCTCGCTACATTATACTCCCATTTCATTATGACTTCCATAAAAAAATGAGATCCCGGAGCAGAAATTTCTTGTAAATCCAATAAATTGTGATAAACTATGCACGTGAGCTATAAGCCGCAGTTTCTGCGGAATGTATTGATAGAAAGAGAAAGAAGGTACTTTATGAATCGAGAGAACATCCGTAACATTGCGATCATTGCCCATGTTGACCATGGTAAAACCACACTGGTGGATGAGCTGTTAAAACAAAGCGGCGTATTCCGTGAAAACCAGCAGGTGGCAGAACGTGTCATGGACTCCAATGACATTGAACGTGAGCGCGGTATTACGATCCTTTCCAAAAATACAGCTGTTTACTATAAAGATTATAAGATCAACATTGTGGACACCCCGGGCCATGCTGATTTCGGCGGCGAAGTGGAACGTGTACTGAAAATGGTAGACGGCGTGATCCTTGTGGTAGATGCTTTCGAGGGCTCCATGCCCCAGACAAAATTTGTTCTCAGAAAAGCTCTCGACCTGGATCTTCCCGTTATCGTATGTATCAATAAGATCGACCGTCCGGAAGCAAGACCGGAGGAAGTCATCGATGAGATTCTGGAACTGTTTATCGATCTGGATGCTTCCGATGAACAGCTTGACTGTCCCTTTGTCTATGCTTCTGCCAAATCCGGCTATGCCGTTCTCGAGCTTTCCGATGAGCATCGTGATATGACTCCGCTGTTCGAGACCATCATCAATTACATTCCTGCCCCCGGAGGAGATGAGACAGCTCCGACACAGATTCTGATCAGCACCATTGATTATAATGAATATGTGGGCCGTATCGGTGTGGGAAAAGTGGACAATGGTTCCATCAAAGTCAACCAGGAAGTCATGCTGGTCAACCATCATGATCCCGATAAACATCAGAAGGTAAAGATCAGCAAACTCTATGAATTTGACGGACTGAATAAAGTGGATGTGACAGAGGCCGGTACAGGTTCCATCGTAGCCATTTCCGGTATTGCAGATCTCCATATCGGAGACACCCTCTGCTCTCCCGACCATGTGGAGGCCATTCCTTTCCAGAAGATTTCTGAGCCGACCATTGCCATGCACTTTATGGTCAATGACAGTCCTCTGGCCGGTCAGGAAGGAAAATATGTCACCTCCCGCCATCTCCGTGACCGTCTCTTCCGTGAGCTGAACACCGATGTCAGCCTCCGGGTAGAGGAAACGGAAGATATGGACTGTTATAAAGTATCCGGCCGCGGTGAGCTTCATCTCTCTGTTCTGATTGAAAATATGCGCCGGGAAGGTTATGAGTTTGCGGTCAGCAAGGCAGAAGTGCTCTACAAAGAGGACGAACGCGGAAAAAAACTGGAACCCATGGAGATCGCTTATATCGATGTGCCGGAGGAATTTTCCGGAACTGTCATCAACAAGCTGAGTGCCCGCAAAGGAGAACTGCAGGGAATGAGTCAGGCCAGCGGCGGCTATACCCGTCTGGAGTTTTCCATACCCGCCAGAGGTCTCATTGGCTACCGGGGAGAATTTCTTACCGATACCAAGGGAAACGGCATTCTGAACACGACTTACGATGGCTATGGTCCCTACAAAGGAGACATTCAGTACCGCAAACAGGGATCTCTGATCGCATTTGAATCCGGAGAGTCCGTAACTTATGGCCTGTTCAACGCTCAGGAACGAGGCACCCTCTTCATTGGTCCCGGTGAGAAAGTATATTCCGGCATGGTCATTGGCCAGAACGGAAAGACAGATGACATTGAACTGAATGTCTGCAAGACCAAGCACCTGACCAATACCCGTGCTTCCGGTTCTGATGATGCACTGAAGCTGACCACTCCAAAGATTTTAAGCCTGGAGGAAGCTCTGGAGTTTATAGATACCGATGAACTTCTTGAAGTGACACCCAAGAGTCTGCGTATCCGAAAGAAGATCCTGGATCCGACCATGAGAAAACGTGCTGCTTTTAATAAGAAAAATCAGTAACTACCATGCAAAGACTGAAAAAGGGAGATCATGCATCCGATCATGCATGACCTCCCTTTATGTATCGCCATTCTTACTTTTCCTACTCTTCTATCAGCTGCGGCACGATTTCATTGATCACCCCGTGAATCACATAATCTGCCTTTTCATCCGTAAAATTCTCAATATTATTGATCAGGATCAGCTTATCGCCCTCATAATAAGAAACATAGCTGTCACAGAATTCTGAATCCAGTCTGGTCCCCAGAATCATCAGCACGTCCGCCTTTGAGATCTCATTTGCCACCTGAGTCATCAGCCCATTGTCGATCTGTTCCCCGAAAAACCTGATTCCGGGACGAATCGTCTTGACACAGTTCTCGCACAGGGGAACTTTTTTTGCATTCATCAAATATTCCTTCGTATACTCCCGGCCGCAGTGGGGACATTTATTTTTCTCAATATTCCCATGAGGCTCCAACACATTTTTACATCCCGCATGCTTCGGCATCGCATAGATATTATTGGTAATGATCGTTTTCAGGATACCCTGTTCTTCCAGCTTTGCCAGGGAGAAAAATGCCGCTCCCGGCTCTATCTTTTCTGAGAGAATATCCTCCTTATAAAAGCGATAAAAGAACTCTGTCCTGGTGTTATAAAATGCGCTGCTGAACATTTCCTCCGGAGAATATCCATAGCGGGCTTCAATGTCATATGCCCGCTCCGGATCCCGCAGACTCAGATGCCCACTCTCCCGCAGCATTCCGCCTCCGCAGATACATACAAGATATTTGCTTTCGTTTATCAGCCGTTTTACCATACTGATTTTCGCATCTGCCACATTGATCACCTGCTTCCATTCATTCAATTAGAGAACACTGTTTAAAAGAAGAAAGTTGTTCCCTTCTAACTGTAATTTACCATCATTAGTCAGAATAGTCAATTCTTTCCTATAAATTTCCAGACGATTTTCAATTCACTGTTTTCCGGAGAAAATCCATCCTCATACACCTGTTCCAGATTGGAATGTTCCTCGCTGACCTGCTTCGGAAGCACTGCATGGATACAGTCCGAAAACAGATTCTGAGGCATCAGCCATGCAACCAGCAGCCACACAGCAATCATTGCCGGATTATATTTCTTTCTTTTTCGGAACCCTGTCATAGCATACCTCCTGATGTTTTTCTAAGTATTCCCTGTTTTTCCGGTTATAAACCAATCTGTAACTGAAGGTCTGCATGTGTTCCCTGTATCTTATTTATCCTCAGATTCCGAAAATTGTATTGACTTTCATACAAAATCACATTATAATATCAGTAACAATTATTATTATCGAGAGGAGGAGCTCCATGGCTGCTTTAAAATACAGCAGACAGAGAGAGGCCATTAAAGAATTTCTGGACAATCGCACCGACCATCCCACTGCTGATACTGTATATGAAAATATCCGGGAACAGTATCCGAATATCAGTCTGGGGACTGTTTACCGCAATCTGGCATTGCTGGTCAGCATTGGAGAGATCAACAAGATTACTTCCGCCCAGGGCCCGGATCGGTTTGACGCCCGGACGATTCCCCATCACCATTTTGTCTGCCGCAACTGTCACGAGGTGATCGACCTTGACATGGCAGTTCCTGACAATCTGGAGGAAACCGCATCTTCCAACTTTGGGGGAATCATAGAAGGACATACCATCAGCTTCTTCGGCCTCTGTGAACACTGCAGAAATGCAGAAAAAAATCATTGACAGATTTAAAGAGTTATGATATATTCATATCAGTAACAATTACTATTATTAAAAATAAAATTTATATAAGAAAAGGAGAAGAAAGAAATGGCTAAATTTGTATGTAATGTATGTGGCTACGTTCATGAAGGAGATTCCGCTCCGGCACAGTGTCCGGTATGTAAGGCTCCGGCTGAGAAATTCACAGAGCAGAAGGGTGAAATGACCTGGGCTGCTGAACATGTAGTAGGCATCGCAAAAGGTGTTTCCGAAGACATTCTTGCAGACTTAAGAGCAAACTTCGCAGGCGAATGTTCAGAAGTTGGTATGTACCTGGCTATGGCAAGAGTTGCTCATAGAGAAGGATATCCGGAAATCGGTCTGTACTGGGAAAAAGCTGCTTACGAAGA
>JAEDFS010000077.1 GCA_016297895.1 Marvinbryantia sp. | reverse complement strand
ATGCATGTATTCATGAGATGGCAAAAAAGTATCCTGATATTGCAGGAATCGGTGTGACCAGTTTTGGAGAAACTTTTGTCTGTGTGGATGAAGCGGGAGAACCTCTTCATCCGGCCATGCTCTATACGGATCCGAGAGGACAGGAAGAATGCCGGCAACTGATCGAAAAACTCGGCGGGAGCTCTATTGCACACATTACGGGATTAAGACCGCATGAAATGTACAGCATTTCAAAGATCATGTGGGTGAAAGAGCACCTTCCGGAGGTTTATGCTGATACCAAAAAGATCCTGCTGATGGAAGATTATGTGGTCTATCATCTGACCGGGAAAGCACAGATTGACTATTCGCTTGCCACACGCACGATGGCATTCGATATAAAAAATCTTTGCTGGAGTAAGGAAATATTTGAAGCAGCGGGCATAGACGTAAGTCTAATGTCAGAACCGGTGCCTACGGGTACCGTGGCAGGAACGATCACACAAAAATCTGCACAAAGCACCGGCTTATCCCAGGATACGAAAATTGTGTCCATCAGCCATGATCAGGTGGCTGCGGCAGTCGGAGCAGGAGCATTTGACGGGGCGGTGGCAGTTGACGGAGCCGGAACCGTAGAGTGCCTGACTCCGATTTACGATGAATTACCTGATATTGATGTGATGTATGAGGGATATTTTTCCGTTGTGCCGTATGTCATACCGGGAAAATATGTTGCCTATGCATTTTCTTACACAGGCGGAGCATTGATGCAGTGGTGTGTGGATACGATAGCCGGAAAAGAAAAACAGATAGCCGGGGAGCAGGGCATTTCCGTAAATGAATATTTGGAAAAAATGTACGCAGAAACGCACGAGGGAGAAGAACCGAGCGGTCTGCTAGTTCTTCCGCATTTTGCAGGGGCGGCAACGCCATACATGGACACCGGTTCAAAGGGTGCAGTGTTAGGACTTACAACGGCTGCTACCGCAGCGGACATTTATCGTGGCTGTATGGAGGGTGTTGTCTATGAAATGTACCTGAACATGCAGGCACTGAAGAATTCAGGAATCCATTTTCAGAAATTACATGCGACCGGGGGAGGCGCGCACTCTGCTGTCTGGATGCAGATGAAGGCGGATATGCTGAACCTTCCGATGACAGCATTGAAAACAGTAGATGCGGGAACCGTTGGAAGTGCCATGTTGACAGGAGTGGCTATCGGACTGTTTGCTGATCTTGCGGATGCGGCTGTTCACATGGTAGAGGAAACCGTAACTTATGTGCCGAGAAAAGAGATGCATGAGAAGTATCAAAAGATATTTGAGCGATATCGACAGGTATATCATGCAGTCAGACCATTGATGTAAGGAGGATATCAGGATGAATCCATATATCGGACATGATTCCCAACTCTATGGAATCGAAGAACACCGTCTGGTAGGAGGAAAGGGCGATGGTATGCGCCTGTTTGAAGTGAATAACGGAAAGGGGCTGGAGCTTACAATTTCCCCTGACCGAAATGGAGATATTACAAGACTCCGCTACAAAGGAATCAATATGAGTTACATGTCTGCGTGCGGTTATGTGGCACCGGCCTACTATGACAGCATAGGCAGTAACTGGCTGTCCTCCTTTACTGCCGGGTTTCTTACCACCTGCGGATTGCAGGCAGTAGGAAGTCCATGTACGGATGAGGGAGAAGATCTGCCGTTACATGGCTCCATTACAAATTATCCTTGCGAACAGGCATACTTTGTTGAAAATAACGGGAAGCTGATCGTCCATACGGTAACAAAGGATGAGCAGATCTTTGGCAGAAAACTGAGACTGGAACGAGAGATCATTGTCTCAACAGAAACAAATGAGTTTGAGATCTGTGACAGTATCACGAATACCGGCGACAGGGTGGAACCGATGGAAATTTTGTATCATATGAACATGGGATATCCGCTTCTGGACGAGGACAGCGTGATTACGATCCCATCTGTCGAAGTGATACCAAGAGATGCTCATGCAGCGGATGATATCGAAAACTGGATGCATATGGAAATACCCGCAGCAGGATATCAGGAGCGATGTTATTACCATAAATTTTCTGATTCAAATGGAAGTGCAGAAATCTATCAGCCCAAATTGAATGTGGGACTTCGCATCAGCTTTGATGCATCGGACCTTGATGGCTTTGTAGAATGGAAGATGATGGGAGTCAGAGATTATGTGCTCGGTCTGGAATGCGGCAACTGCTATCCGGACGGACGTGATGTGATGAGAAAGACGGGAATGCTGAAATTCTTAAATCCAGGAGAAAAGAAAACATATAAAGTAAAAATCACTATGAAAGATTCATGTGAAAAATATAAGTGATGAGAGTGTGAAAAGCCATGTACAGGAATAAAACTGTATATGGCTTTTCTAATGTCGGTGCGCTTGCCGCATACATCACTTTGTAACGGTTGCCGTTATCTTGTGCCGTAACAGCATTTATAGTTCCTGAACCGCCCTGCGAATGTCCGCCAATACCGATATTGTCAATGTCAATTTTACCGTAAAACTTACTGTTGCTGTCGGAATTAAGCGTTAGAATAAAGGTGGTCAAATTGTACCTTTGCTCTAATGGCGATAGTAATCAATGTGATTTTAACTGCTTTTCAGGATAGGGGGAATGAATAAACGGGTGTTGTCCGCCTTCGTATTCTTTTACGGTATAAGGAACGCCTGCCTCTTTTAATACTTTTTGATATTGCGGCGATTGCTGCGAAGTAGCATCAGCACTGCCCAAACTGAAAAATGCGGGTGCGAGCGTTGAACTTACTGTATATGTATGCGAAATATGAATATCTATATATCCCCCAGGCGGCTTGTTATATAGAAAGATAATTGTAACCAGCAACCAGGGAGTAAAGATCTGGACAGAAATACTGATCCCCCAGGAGGTAGAAGACATATTGGTTATTCCGGCAGTTCTACGATGGCGGGAATAGACATGGCGCTGGGGGTGATCAGTGATCTGATTGACCTGGAAGTGGCAATTCGTATCGCTGGTGCAATTGGATATGAATGGGATCAGGAAATGGGTTAAAATGGAAAAAAGGAAAAAGCTGCATGACATATCTGCATCTTTTTCCTTTTTTGGTATCCACTAAGGCTTTACAGCACGGATAAGGAACATGGGGGTTGGATTGAAAAATTCACTATAGTCTTTGTATATTCTGGCAGAAATACCGGTATCTGCTGATATATCTTTATATCCAACTTTCTGCAAAAGCTCCATATCCCAGGAAGGACGTGATTTGCAGCTGATTTCAAGCTGGGTTTTGATTGAATCGCATTCCTGAAGCATTTCCTGTGGCATGGAACGATGGGCATGGACGGGAGGAAGAGAAGAAGTGTCTTTATTGCAGCTGTCATGCCCGTAATCTGCATCAAAATTCAGCAGAATACCGCCGTTTTTCAGGATGCGGAACCATTGTGCATAAGCCTGATCCGCATGGGGAAGTGTCCATGTCAGGTTGCGGGTTATGACCATATCGAAGGTATTGTCCGGAAAGTCCGGATTTTCGGCGTCCATGCAGTAGAATTTTGCGGAGGAATGCTGCTTTGCGGCAAGCTCTCTGGCATGCAGGATCATATGCTCTGTCAGGTCTATGCCAACCGCTTCATGCCCCTGTGCTGACAGCATGAGTGCAAACATTCCTGTCCCACAGCCCACATCCAGAATTTTAAGCAGTTTTCCTGTCTGAGGCATATTCTGTGTGATTTCCGCAAGCCAGGCCTGCCCGGTTTCTGAGGCCTGTTCTTTTTCACGAAGTTGGCCGAATTCATGACTGCGTTTTGTCCAGTAATTCACAATTCTGTTTTTAATCTCCCCGGAGTCCGGGCGAAGCGTCTCTTTAAATTCCATAACGTTTACTTATATGCCTGCACACAGAATAATGGTGTGGCCGCATTATTGATCCTTTCCATAAAACTGTAAACCTGATCGCCCATGTCTTCCTCGATCAGAATAGAAGAAAAACCAAGCTTAGTAAGGATTTTTCTATCCCATCCCGGACGATGGGTGTTTGATAATGGCATGTTCCGTGCAAGTGTCTCCATTGTGTCAATATCCGTACAGGTGTATTGATCCTCCAGGTTTAACCTGGCAACATTAGCCCGATCCACTTCATACAGCCGTCGCTTTTCCTCATCAAAGAGGTAAGCGTACCAGTTTGCATCAAAGTTCAACAGTGTTCCGCCCGGCTTTAACACCCGGTGCCATTCCCTGTATGCCTGATCCGGTTCGTCGAGATTCCAGGTCAGATTGCGCGTTACGATCACATCAAACAGATGATCTTCAAATGTAAGATGCTGTGCATCCATCGCCATCCAGGTTATGGAATCGGACAGTATGCCTGCATTTTTCTGTGCCTCTTTCAACATTTCTGCTGTGTAATCCACAGCTGTCACCCGGTATCCTGCTTCAGCCAGAATAATAGCAAAAAATCCGGGGCCTGTTCCTACGTCAAGTACGGAGATTTCTTCCGGGGATTTGTCAGGAAAATGTTTTTTGAGATAAGACAGCCATTTTTCCCGCTGTTCTCCGGCTAATTCTTCCTGATTTACCATGGAGTATCCTTTGGCACGGCTGCTCCAGTATTGTTCCAGTTCTTTTAGTTGTCCCTGCATAGTTCCTGCTTTCCTGTCATTTAAATGTAATACGATTTTCCGAAAATAAGAATAGCAAAAACCGATGGCAGGTACAAGCTCCCCAGGGGGATATTTTGGGGAGGGAATAAGCGTAAAAATGACAGAAGAACACTCTTCTGATTCTGCTTCGGCAAAAGGACTAATCAAAGGGATCATGTAGAGATGCATGGTTCTTATATTATGCATTGAGCAGTACCACCCCCTATTGGAGGTGGTACTGCCATGAAGAAGTACGCCGACGGCATATGCAAAAGGATTCTGGACGGTCAACAGTCATAATCAATAAATGTCCGGTTATTCCGGGTGAAAACATCGGATTTAAGCTGATAGAGATTCTCCACAAGTTTTGAAGTGATAATTTCCCCGGTTTTTCCGCTGGCATATACCTCTCCGTTCTTTAATACATAGATACGGTCACAGTATCGTGCGGCTATAGAAAGGTCATGGAGGGCAGTCAGAACCGTTTTCCCGGACTGCTTCAGTAGATTCAGTGTCTTGATCTGGCTGCCGATATCCAGATGGTTTGTGGGTTCATCCAGAATAATCATTTCTGTTTCCTGAGCCAGTGCCCGGGCAATCAGGATCCTCTGTTTTTCTCCTCCGGACAGACTCAGAAAACTTCTGTCAATAAGGGAATCCATGCCTACCTGCTGCAGGGATCGCTGTATGATTTCGGCATCCTGGTGGTTGGCGGTTTCCAGAAGGCCTTTCCTTGGATATCGTCCCATCTGTACAACTTCCCGTACGGTGAAATCAAAATTTGCCTCATTCTCCTGGGCGACTACGGCGATATACTGCGCCATTTTCCGGCTGCTCATCCGGAGGAGATTTTTTCCTTCCAGGGAGATTTGACCTTCTGCGGGTATCAGCAGCTTGTAAATGTTTTTCAGAAGCGTGGACTTGCCACTCCCATTGGGCCCCAGGATTCCCACAAATTCTCCCTTTTTCACTTCCAGTGAGACATGCTGTAAAATTGTTTTTTGTTTTATATGATAACTTAGATTTTCTACCTGTAACATATATTTCTCCATAAGATTATTTCCCGAATGAGTATTTTCTGGTCTTCAGCATCCACAGGAAGAACGGCGCTCCCAGCATGGAAGTGATGATGCCTATGGGGATTTCTCCGGGTGCATCCCACATGCGTGCACCCACATCTACCCAGACCATAAAAATGGCACCCAGCAGTGTGGAGATGGGAATGACTTTTCGGTGATCTGCCCCCACCATGGAACGGACAATATGGGGAACTACCAGTCCGACAAAACCGATGCAGCCGGCTACGGCCACTGCGGTTCCAGTCATCAGGGCAGAAATAAAAATAGTGATTTTTCGAATCCTGTTCACGTTGACCCCCAAAGTAACGGCACTGCTTTCTCCCATCAGCATGGCATTCAGCGAGGAGGAGAGGGCGTACAGGCAGATCATTCCGGGAATCAGGACGATGAAAACAGGAAGAAGGTCGGACCATTCGGCAGTGGCAACACTTCCCAGCATCCAGAAGGTTACCGCACCTATTTTGGATTCGTCAGGTGCTTTGTAGATGATAAAATTGGAAAATGCGGTAAACATGGCTGACACAGCAGTTCCCACCAGCACCAGCCGGATCGGTGCTACCTCGCTTCCGCTTTTTGCCAGACTGTAAACAATTAATATGGCAAGAAGAGCTCCGGCAAAAGCTCCGATGGAAGTGGCGGAATTTCCGAGAAAAGTTAGAGAACCGGTGGCAATGGCCAAAGCGGCTCCGAAGGAAGCTCCGGATGAAGTACCCAGGACGTAGGGGCTGGCCAGCGGATTTTTCGTAAAAGCCTGCATGGACACACCGGAAAGGCTTAAGC
>JAEDFS010000029.1 GCA_016297895.1 Marvinbryantia sp. | reverse complement strand
GAGCGCGACCTTGCCAAGGTCGAGGCCGCGGGTTCGAGTCCCGTCTCGCGCTCTTGAATCCGGTCAGTTTGGCCGGATTTTTGTTGTATTTGAAAAATAGAAAAATATCTTGAGTATTTGGGACGATACCATTATACTGTATATGGAAAGATTTGACTTTTATTACGATATAGAGGAGAATGAACATGGGTGGATTTTTTGCGGTAGCTTCAAAGCAGGATTGTGTATTCGATTTGTTTTTTGGAACGGATTATCATTCCCATCTGGGTACAAGACGGGGAGGTATGGCAGTATATGGAAATCAGGGCTTTGACCGGGCGATCCATAATATTGAAAATACACCGTTTCGTACAAAGTTTGAAAAAGATGCCAATGAGATGAAAGGATACATGGGCATTGGCTGTATTTCTGATTATGAACCACAGCCGCTGCTGGTTCGTTCTCATCATGGAACCTATGTGATAACAACTGTTGGAAAGATCAATAATATGGAATCTCTGACAACAGAGCTGTTTCAGTCAGGACATACCCATTTTATGGAAATGACCTCCGGAGAGATCAATCCTACAGAGCTGGTATCGATTCTGATCAATCAAAAAGAAAATATTGTAGAAGGGATTCAGTATGCCCAGGACAAGATCGATGGATCTTTGACGATGATGATCCTGACCAGCAGGGGAATCTATATCGCCCGGGATAAACTGGGAAGGACACCTGTGGCATTGGGAAGAAAGGAAGATGCGTTCTGCGCCAGCTTTGAAAGTTTTGCTTATCTGAACCTGGGATATGAGGAATATCGGGAGCTGGGGCCGGGAGAAATCGTGGTAATGAATCCTGAGAGTATCGTAACCCTGGTGAAACCGGGAGAGAAGATGAAGATCTGTACCTTCCTCTGGGTCTACTATGGTTATCCTTCATCTTCCTATGAAGGGGTCAGTGTGGAGCAGATGCGTTATCGCTGCGGAGAACTGCTGGCAGAACGGGATATGGAAGCGGCTGTAGGAGCAGATACTGTTGCGGGAGTGCCGGATTCCGGAACGGCTCATGCAGTGGGGTATGCAAATAAGTCTGGGATTCCTTTTTCCCGGCCCTTTATTAAATATACACCGACCTGGCCCCGTTCATTCATGCCGACCATGCAGAGCAAGAGGGATCAAATCGCAAAAATGAAACTGATACCGGTACATGATCTGATCAAGGGAAGGAGACTTCTTTTGATTGATGATTCTATTGTACGTGGAACACAGCTTCGGGAAACCACGGAATTTTTATATCGCAGCGGAGCAAAAGAGGTCCATATCAGACCGGCCTGCCCGCCTCTGGTATATGGATGCAAATTCCTGAATTTCTCCAGATCCAGATCCGATATGGATCTCATCACAAGAAGGATCATTCGGAGAATGGAAGGAGATCATGCGGAAGAGGTACTGGAAGAGTATACCAATCCGGATTCACAGCGGTATCATGACATGGTGGAAGCAATCGGCCGGGAGATGAATTTCTCTTCCCTTCGGTTCCATCGCCTGGATGATATGATCAAGTCTGTGGGCATTGAACCCTGCAAGCTTTGCACTTATTGCTGGAACGGAAAAGAGTAAGGAGTTTTCAGAAAATATGAGTGACTGGAATTATCATGGCCTTTCAACTGCGGAAGTGGAAGACCGTGTCAGACTTGGAAAGTATAACAGAACGGATATCAGCATTTCCAAGACAAAAAAAGAGATCGTCAAAGAACATTCTCTGACGTACTTCAATTTCTTAAACTTGTTTCTGGCTGTTTTAGTGGCAGTTACCGGTCAGTTTAAAAATATGACCTTCATGGGCGTGATCTTCATTAATACTGCAATCGGTATTTTTCAGGAATTTAAAGTGAAGAAGCTGATCGATCAGGTATCCGTGATGACTGCCACTGCGGCATCGGTGATCAGGGAAGGAAAGAAAAAAGAGATACCGGTGGAAGAGGTAGTGATCGATGATGTCCTTCTTGTGGAAGCCGGGCAGCAGATCTGTGCAGACTGTACGGTGCTGGAATCAGACGGCATGGAAGTAAATGAGTCCATGCTGACGGGAGAATCAAAACCGGTCAGAAAGAAACAGGGAGATACACTGATGTCCGGCAGTTTTGTGGTAGCCGGCAACGGTGTGGGGAAAGTCTTTCATGTAGGGGAGGAGAACTATGCTTCTTCATTGGCAAAACAGGCCAGAGTGAAAAAACGTGCTTCTTCCGAAATGCAGGAAACCATTAAAAAGGTCATTAAAATAGACGGGATACTTCTGATTCCTGTGGGAATTCTTCTGTATCTCTCCCAGATGGGAATACAGGGAACGACCATGTCGGATGCCATTGTCAGCACGGTAGCCGGTATCATCGGAATGATTCCGGAAGGACTGGTTCTGCTGACAAGTGTCTCCTTTGTGCTTGGAGTCGGACGGCTTGCGACGAAGAAGGCTCTGGTTCAGGAAATGGAATCCATTGAGGCGCTGGCAAGGGTTGATATTCTCTGCCTTGATAAAACGGGAACCATTACCACTGGAGATCTTGATGTGGTTGAAGTAGTGCCTTTAAAAGAGACGGAGGAAAGCCGGATCAGCCAGATCATGGCAGAAATCAACCATGCATTTGACGATGTCAACAATACACAGCAGGCCCTGATCAAACAGTTTAAAATCTCTTCTCAGTGGAAAACGGAACAGAAGATTCCGTTTTCTTCGGAGCGAAAATACAGGGCGGTTTCCTTCGAGGAAGAGGGTGGTTTTGTACTGGGAGCCCCGGAATTCCTTCTGCCGGATCATAGAGAGCTGATGGAGCAGGTGAATCAGTATTCTGAGCAGGGATTTCGTGTCCTGCTTCTGGGATCCTGTCAGTTGAATATGGAAGAAACAAAGGCCTGTGAGGTATCGGAACTGGCATTGATCGTGATATCAGATCAGATTCGTCCGGAGGCACCGGATACATTTGCCTTCTTTAAAGAAAAGAATGTGGGAATCAAGGTTATTTCCGGGGACAATCCCAAAACAGTTTCCCAGATAGCAGTAAAAGCCGGACTGGATGGGGCAGAAAGCTATGTGGATGCCAGAAATCTTCCGGAGACCTTTGAAGAACTGCTGGTCGAAGTGGAAAAATATACGGTTTTCGGCCGGGTGAAACCGGAACAGAAACAGGGAATCATCAGAGCCTTTCAGGCGAACCAGCGGGTAGTAGGTATGGTAGGAGACGGTGTGAACGATGTGCTGGCATTAAAAGATGCCGATTGCGGAATCGCTATGGCTGCGGGAAGTGATGCGGCAAAGCAGGTGGCCCATATCGTACTTCTGGATTCCAACTTTGCCAGCATGAAAAATATTGTCAGCGAAGGAAGGACCATCATCAGTAATATTGAAAAGGTGAGTGCACTTTATCTGACCAAAACGATTTATTCGATCTTACTGTGCCTGATTTTTATATTTTTACAGAAGCCTTATCCTTTCATTCCGATTCAGCTTTCCTGGATCAGTGGAATGGCCATCGGAGTGCCAAGCTTTCTGCTGACGCTTGAGCAGAATCCTCAGGGAGTGTCCAGAGGCTTCCTGCGTCAGGTAATGAAGATCTCCCTCCCGGCTGCATTGACCATGGTGATTACGATCGTGATGACTCAGGTTCTGTCTCCCTTCTGGAATCAGGATGAGATGCTGACCTCCATGTTCAATCTGATCCTCGGAGGAGTCATCAGCATGTTTGTGGTGTGGTGGGTATGTCAGCCATTGAACCGGCTGCATAGAGCGTTATGCGTTGCCCTTCCTGTTATTTTCCTGGCAGGAACACTGATTGCACCGGGCTTCCTTGGAATCAGTCATCCTCTCAGATGGCAGGGACTGTTTCTGATTCCCATGACATGTATGGCTGTGATGCTTGATCTTGGACTTACAAAGCTGATTCTTGTCCTTCAGAGAGGAAAAGAAATGCTTCGTGACATGCTGAAACCGTATCTGTACAGGGGACAGTCATAGTAATGCCAAAGAAGATATGCTTTTCTACTGAAAAAAATAGACAATCATTGGAAAATGCATTATAATTTAATTCAATAGAAAAGAACGGATAAAAGTGTGAGTTGTGGGAGGAAAAGCAGATGTCGAATAAAAATAATGTTGTGGAGTGGCTGCTCAAAATTGCTGGCGCTGCAGCAGTAACTGCGGTGGTGATCGGTGTTGGTGAATATGCACAGCAGACGGTTTTAAAACCGATCGAGGCTCCTGAACCTGCCAATGAAAATGGCGTGATCACTGCAAAAGAATGGGGAGAGGTATATCCGGAAATTTATGCTACCTATCTGGAGAACGATGAGAATTCTTTCCGTGTAGATTATCTGGAAGAGGATCCTTATCTGAAGACCGTGTATGAGGGATTCGGTTTTGCAAAAGATTATACAAGTGCAGTTGGACATACTTATACACTGGAAGATGTCTATCATACAGAACGTCCCCATGCGCTGGCCAATTGTCTCACCTGTAAGACACCGGATTATACAAAACTGGTAAATGATATGGGGGTAGATGCCTATACCCTTGATTTTGCCGAGACCTATGAGAAGATGAATGAGAGTGTGAGCTGTTATAACTGTCATGAGAATCAGGCAGCAAATGACGGAGAACTTGTTGTAACACATTCTTATGTGACAGAAAGTCTTGGATCAGATTCTGGAATCGATATGGGTGTTCTGACTTGTGGTCAGTGCCATATTGAATATTATTTTGATCCGCAGACAAAAGCAACCAGTATGCCTTATGACAGTGCGACAGCGATGGATCCGGAAGAGATTCTGGCATATTACAATGAAATGGGCTATTCAGACTGGACACAGGAAAGTACCGGAACCGGTCTTTTAAAGGCGCAGCATCCGGAAATGGAGACTTTCCTGGGAGAAGGAAGTGCGCATGCATCGACCATGAACTGTGCTGACTGTCATATGGAGGATAAAGGGGATTACGTCAGTCATAACTGGCAGAGCCCTCTGGCGAATGAATCAATTCTTGAAACCTGCGCAAGCTGCCATGGAGAGACAGATATGACAGCAAAGGTAAAAGCGGTTCAGGAAGAGATCACCGGACGAGAAAGAGAAGTGGGTGAGAAGCTTGCTTCTCTGAAAGAAAATCTGGCAGCTGCAGTGGCAGGCGGCAAATATCAGGAAGAAGATCTGAACAGGATTCGTGAAAAGTATCGTGCTGCACAGTGGTATTGGGATTTCTGCTATGTGGAGAACAGTGAAGGTGCACACAATTCCTCTCTGGCCAGAAGATGTCTGGATCTTTCGGAAGGGCTGATCGATGAGGCAATGGCACTGTTCGAAGTGTAAAATCTGAGAAATGCATTATATTTATGAAAAAGAGAGTCTTCCCATGACTCTCTTTTTCAAACGAGATGAGAAATAAACATACGAGGGTGAGAAATGAATCCATTAAAAAAAGCGGGCAGATTTCTATGCTCGATGAAATGTGCAATGATCCTGCTTGTCATACTGGCACTGGCCTGTACGGCGGGAAGTATGATTCCACAGCAAAAGGTGATGTCTTACTATACCGATGCGTATCCGCAATGGGCTGCGGGAGCAATTATGCTGTTTGGACTTCATGATGTATTTCACTGCCGGTGGTTTTTGGGACTGACATTATTCCTGTGCGTGAATCTGGTTTTCTGTAATATTCGTCATTTTCCGCAGCTTAAAAGGAGAATGAAGGCAGGTTTTTCTCTGGAGGCCTGTCTTAAGGACAATAAAAGAGAATCTCTTTGTCAGGTGGAGAATGCGAAGACCCTTTTTCAGAAAATGGGATTTTCAAAGCCGGAGGAATCCAATGTTGAGGGCACAGTATGTCTCTATGGAGTGCGAAATAAAGCGGGAATCTGGGGCGCCTGGCTTTGTCATCTGGGAATGCTGATCATCATTGCCGGCTTTGGCCTGGGACAGATGTTTCAGACTGAGTATACGGTTTATGGGGTCAAAGGCCAGACAAAAACAGTAGGAGACAGCGGTTATGAACTTACGATAGATGACTTTGAGATCCGGTTAAGAGATGATGACACCGTAGAACAGTATGAGGCCTCTGTTACGGTAACAGATCCTGTGACAGGAGAAAAAAGAAGTGGAAAAACATCTGTCAATGCCCCCGTTTCTCTGTTTGGAATGAAATATTACCAGAATTCCACGGGATGGGCGGCCAAGGTGTCGGTATGGAAAGATGACGAAGAAATTCAGGATGATCTGCTCTGTGTCGGAGAATATGTAAAAACGAAGGAAAAAGAAGATCTGGTATTGATGCTTCGGGCTTTTTATCCGGATTATGCCCGGGATGACCTGGGAAATCCCATGACAGTATCTTCTGCATTACATCATCCGGCCTACCTGTATGCGCTATATTATCAGGATCAGATGCTTGGGATGAATCTCCTGGAAGAGGGGGAAGAGATTACCGTGGATAATTATACGTTCCGGTTTCATGATCCGCAGCCCTATACTCTGATTCAGGCAAAAAAGGATCCCTTTACCTGTCTGGCAGCGCTTGGAGGTCTTTTTGTGGTCACTGCGCTGATTCTGGCATTTTACATCAGACCGGAAGAAATGTGGGCGATGAAAAATGAAGATGGAAGCTGGTCCGTTTTCGGAAGAAGCAAAAAGGGCGGCAGTATGTTTGAAGAAAAAATTTTTGAGAAGTCAGAAGAGATAAAATGGAAAGAAAGGAAGAACTTATGAACAGTGAATGGTTCCTGAATGTGGAAAATGTGTTATTCACCGGAGCGATGGTGGCTTATCTGGTATCGATGGTTCTCTATTTTGTGTTTTTTGCAATGAAAAATGAAAAGGCAGGTAAGATTGCCGGGTGGGTGATCGCTGCAGGATTTGTGCTCCATACAGCAGCTTTGCTGGTGAGAGGAATCGGAGCCGGGCGTCTGCCGCTTACCAATCAGTATGAATTTGCTACAAGTTTTGCATGGGGAATCTGTCTGTGCTTCCTGATTTTTCTGTGGAGATTTCGTTTTCAGGCACTAGGGGCATTTGTAACACCGGTGATCTTTCTGGTGATCGGATATGCAGCCATGCAGAGCAGGGAAGTGCGGTCCCTGATGCCGGCTCTTCGCAGCAACTGGCTTGCAATTCATGTGTCTACCGCAATCATCTCCTATGGGGCATTTGGGGTCTCCTTTGCGGTATCACTGATGTTCCTGATTCGAAGAAAGATGGAGGGACACAGTTTCTGGGAGATTCACGTCCCCGATGAAAAGAAGCTAGACCTGATCAGTTACCGTGCGGTATCTCTTGGCTTTCTGTTTCTTACATTTGTTATCGTGACAGGAGCGATCTGGGCAGAACGGGCATGGGGAAGTTACTGGGCATGGGATCCTAAAGAGACCTGGTCTTTGATCACCTGGATCATTTATGCCATGTATCTGCATCTGAGGATTTCCAGAGGATGGAAGGGAAAGGCAGCGGCTGTATTCGCGGTCATCGGATTTGTGTGTGTGATCTTCACCTACATTGGCGTAAATACTTTTATTCCCAGTATTCACAGTTATGCATAGAAGGGAATACGAAAACACATAATAAAGCCTTTTGCATATTCTGTTAAAGAGAATGTGCAAGAGGTTTTTTATTATGGCAAAGGTTGCGATTGATGCCGGACACGGGGGAAGCAATCCGGGAGCTGTCTTTGAAGGACGCCAGGAAAAAGATGATAACCTGAAACTGGCACTGGCAGTAGGAGATATCCTGAAGGATAATGGGGTGGATGTAGTATTTACCAGAACGGACGATGAATTTCAGACGCCCTATCAGAAGGCGATGCTGGCCAACGAATCAGGAGCAGACTGGCTGGTGTCGATCCATCGAAATTCCAGTCCTGTTCCAAATCAGTATACGGGTGTGGAGACACTGGTATATGATGATGACGGTGCAAAGGTGGAGCTGGCAGAGAATATTAACCGTGAACTGGAGAAAGCAGGTTTCCGCGATCTGGGAGTCAAAGAACGGCCCGGACTGGTGATATTGAGAAGAAGCAGCATGCCGGCGGTGCTTGTGGAGGCGGGATTTATCAACAGTGAGGAAGATAATCGTCTCTTTGATGAGGAATTTGAGCAGATCGCACAGGGAATTGCGCAGGGCATTTTAAATACGATCCGGTCAGGAACGTCCGTAAGCGGTGATGACAATGAGATCTATTATAGGGTGCAGACCGGTGCATATCGAAATCGGGAAAATGCGGACCGTATGCTCGAAAAACTGAAAAAAGAAGGGTATCCTGCATTTATTACGGAAAAAGGAGGATACTATCTGGTGCAGGTAGGAGCTTTTCGCAATCTGAGCAATGCTGTCAGGATGGAGGGAATTTTGAGGAGCAACGGATATCAGACTTACATTACAACTTAGCAGAGTGGAAAAGGGGAAAAGTTGTCTTTTCCTCTTTTTCGCTTTCCATAAAAACAAATCTGTGCTAAGATAAAAAGAAGGCAACAATTTATAGAAGGGGTATGAGGGGAAATGCGCACGAAAGAAAGTAAAAAGTCGGTTGGAAGAATCATACGCAATATCGTTCTTGGAATTCTGGGCATCTGCCTTTTTGTGCTGATTGGATTTTATGTAGCCGGGATGGTTCATTTTCAGGATCGGTTCTTCCTGAATACAATGATAAACGGAGTAGACATGTCTGAAATGACTGTAGAGCAGGCAGAGGATTATGTGGCAAAGCAGATCGGAACATATCAGCTGGAAATCAAAGAGCGGGGAGATAAGTCGGAAGTAATTACTGCGGAGGATATTAACTATCATTATGTATCAAAAGGAGAGGTCCAGGCGTTTAAAGACAGTCAGAAGCTTTACATGTGGCCGCTTTGTCTCTGGAAGAGTGTAGCGTATACATTCGATTCCGGTACACAGTATGACGAGGAACTTCTTACGGAAGCCATCGGGAAGCTGGAGTGCCTGGATGAGACAAGCAGCGTGGCACCCAAGGATGCCTATATTGATTTTCTGGAAGGAAGCTATCAGGTGGTTCCGGAAGTAGAAGGAAATCTGCTGGTGAAAGAGAAGACAGAGAGTCTGATTCGGGAAGCGGTGGATTTTGGCAGCAGAACACTGTCACTGGAAGAAAAGAACTGTTATCAGATACCTGGCAAAAGGGAAAATGATGCGGTAATGAATGCCACCTGTGACAAGCTGAACCGGTATATCAGCACAGACATTGAGTATCTGTTCGGAGACAATACGGAGATCTTAAACGGGGAGATCATCCGGCCGTGGCTTTCCTATGATGAAGAAGGAAATGTATCTCTGGACAAGGATCAGGTGTATGAGTACGTCTATCAGCTGGCACAGAAGTATGATACAGCGGATAAACCCAGGGAGTTTGTGACACATGATGGAAATACAGTGAGCGTGGAGGGCGGCTACTATGGCTGGCTCATTGATCAGGAGGCGGAAGTTGCTGAACTGATACCGGCGATAGAAAGCGGAACAAAGGGGACCCGATATGCGGTATTTGCCCAGACAGCGGTAAGCTGGGATAACAGTGATCTTGGGGATACCTATGTGGAAGTGAATCTGTCCGGTCAGCATGTATGGATGTATGAAGATGGGGAAGAGGTGGTATCTACAGACTGCGTATCCGGTACAATGTCCAAGCCGGATTGCGTGACACCGCCGGGAACCTATACCCTGTATTATAAGGAATCTCCTTCTGTTTTAAAAGGAGAGAACAACGAATATGAGTCGAAAGTGACTTACTGGATGCCCTTTAACGGAGGAATCGGACTTCACGATGCTGTCTGGAGAAGCAGTTTCGGTGGGGAGATCTATAAAACCAATGGATCACATGGATGTATCAACCTTCCTCTGGAAGCAGCAGCACAGATTTATGAAAGAGTGTATGACGGAATACCGATCATATGTTATTATTGATCATTATCTGAAATCCTGATATCAAAGAATCAGGAAAAACAGAATCAGAGGTGGAAATGGAAGAACGATTAGAGCGGATTGCAGATCCACTGCTTCAGTGGTTTGATGAGAATGCCAGGGTTCTGCCCTGGAGAGATCAGCCGACCCCATATCGGGTCTGGGTCTCAGAGATCATGCTGCAGCAGACAAGAGTGGAAGCGGTAAAGCCTTTTTACAGTCGCTTTATGGAAGCATTGCCGGATGTAAGATCCCTTGCAGAATGTGAAGAGGATAGGCTGTTGAAGCTTTGGGAGGGCCTTGGTTACTATAACCGGGTGCGAAATATGAAGGAAGCGGCACAGACGATCCTGGATCATTATGGGGGTCAGCTTCCAAAAGACTATGAAGCGCTTCAGTCGTTAAAAGGAATCGGCAGTTATACAGCAGGCGCCATCGCTTCCATTGCCTACGGAATAGCGGTACCTGCAGTGGATGGGAATGTTCTGCGCGTTATTTCCCGGATACTGGCAAGTGAAGAGGATGTTTTGAAATCTTCTGTGAAAAAGAAGATGGAAGAGAGGATCCTGCGAATCATTCCCAGGGACAGAGCAGGGGCATTTAATCAGGCGCTGATGGAACTGGGAGCGGTTGTCTGTGTGCCAAACGGTATGGCAAAGTGTGAACAGTGTCCTTTAAGAACACTTTGTCTGGCAAGAGAACGTGACATGGTCATGGAGCTTCCAAGAAAAACACCGAAGAAAAAAAGGCGGGTGGAAGATAAAACGGTACTGATCCTGAAGGACGGAGAACGGGCAGCCATACGAAAACGTCCCGGCCGCGGTCTTCTGGCAGGCCTATATGAACTCCCTAATCTGGAAGGGCATCTCACAGCAGAGGAAGTTCTCAGGTATCTGAAGGCACAGAAGCTTTCTCCGGTCCGGATTCAGAGACTTGGGGAGGCTAAGCATATTTTCAGCCACGTGGAATGGCGTATGATCGGATACGCTGTTCTTCTGGAGGATCAGGGGGAAACTGCAGATACCGGTTATTTGTTTGTGGAACCCAAAGACACACAGGAAAAATATCCGATTCCGGCAGCATTTGAAGCCTACGCAAATTATCTTCAGATCAGACTGGGACAGGAAAAATATAAAACACAGGAGTAAATTATGAAGATATTATCAGTGGCAATACCAAGTTATAATTCACAGGACTATATGAGAAAATGTATCGAGTCTCTGCTGCCCGGAGGAGATGATGTGGAGATCATAATCGTTGATGACGGTTCGAAGGATGAGACGGCTGCCATCGCAGATGAGTATGCAGAAAAATATCCTACGATTGTGAAAGCGGTGCATCAGGAAAACGGAGGACACGGAGAGGCAGTGAATGCCGGTATCCGCAATGCGACAGGGCTTTACTTCAAGGTGGTAGACAGCGATGACTGGGTGGATGCGGAAGCTTATCCGAAAATCATCAGAAAACTGAAGGAACTGGTAGGCGGACCGGATACTGTAGATATGCTGATCAGCAATTATATTTATGATAAGGTTGGGGTCAAGAGAAAAAAGATCATGCAGTATAGAAAATATCTTCCCATAGATCAGGTATTTGAATGGAAAGATATGAAAAATATGGCCAAGGGTCATTACATACTGATGCATTCCGTGATTTACAGAACCGGTCTTCTCAGGGAGTGCGGTCTTGAACTTCCCAAGCATACATTTTATGTGGATAATCTGTTTGTGTTCCAGCCACTTCCTTATGTGAAGAAACTGTATTATATGGACGTGGAATTCTATCATTATTATATCGGACGGGAGGACCAGTCGGTAAATGAGAAGGTCATGATCGGAAGGATCGATCAGCAGCTGAAGGTAAATAAGATCATGATCGATACATTTGCCAATATGAAAAATCTGAATAAGAAATGCAGAAAGTATATGTTTAATTATCTGGAGATCATTATGACGGTATCGTCCATGCTGCTGATCAAATCCGGAACCGATGAGAATTTCCAGAAAAAGCAGGAGCTTTGGAAATATTTAAAGGAAGCAGACGGCGGGCTCTACTGGAAACTGCGTTACGGGATTTTTGGAAGAGCATGCAACCTTCCGGGAAAGAGCGGAAGGAGTGTCTCGGTAGCAGCATATAAAGTAACACAGAAATTCTATGGTTTTAACTGATTTACGCAATCCGTTGAATTTGAAAGAAAAATATGCTATAACAAGATGAGTGAGAAAGAGAACGTTTATATGGAGGAACGATATGGAAAAGGAAACAGTTTCCAAGAATTTTATTGAACAGATCATTGATAAAGACATCGCAGAGGGACATTGCGATACTGTGTGTACCAGATTCCCGCCGGAGCCCAACGGTTATCTGCATATCGGACATGCCAAATCCATTCTTCTGAACTATGGACTGGCACAGAAATACGGCGGAAGGTTTAATCTGCGTTTTGACGATACCAACCCTACCAAGGAAAAGATGGAATTTGTAGAATCTATCAAAGCAGATGTGGAATGGCTGGGTGCAGACTGGGAAGACCGTCTGTTTTTTGCCTCTGACTATTTTGACCAGATGTATGAGGCAGCCGTACTGCTGATCAAAAAAGGAAAAGCCTATGTCTGTGATCTGACTGCGGATGAGATCCGGGAATACAGAGGTACATTAAAGGAACCTGGAAAGAACAGCCCTTACAGAGACCGCTCTGTTGAAGAAAATCTGGAGCTCTTTGAAAATATGCGTGCCGGAAAATACGCAGATGGAGAAAAAGTTCTGAGAGCCAAAATTGACATGGCATCACCCAATATCAATATGCGTGACCCGATCATTTATCGTGTGGCTCATATGACCCATCACAATACCGGAGATAAGTGGTGTATTTATCCCATGTATGACTTTGCACATCCCATCGAGGATGCCATTGAGGGAGTGACCCATTCTATCTGTACACTGGAGTTTGAGGATCACAGGCCGCTGTATGACTGGGTAGTAAGAGAAGTGGGGTATGAGAATCCTCCAAAGCAGATCGAATTTGCAAAGCTTTACCTGACCAATGTGGTAACAGGAAAGCGTTACATTAAAAAGCTGGTGGAAGAGGGCATTGTAGACGGTTGGGATGATCCCCGTCTGGTGTCTATCGCAGCCTTAAAGCGCAGAGGCTTTACACCGGAATCCATTAAAATGTTTGTAGAACTCTGCGGTGTCTCCAAGAGTCAGAGCTCTGTGGATTATGCTATGCTGGAGTACTGCATCCGTGAGGATCTGAAGTTAAAGAGATCCAGAATGATGGCAGTTCTTGATCCGGTGAAGCTGATCATTGACAATTATCCGGAAGGACAGATCGAATATCTGGATGTGGACAATAATCTGGAGAATCCGGAACTTGGCACAAGGAAGGTTCCGTTTGGAAGAGAGCTGTATATTGACCGGGAGGATTTTATGGAAAACCCGCCGAAAAAATACTTCCGTCTGTTCCCGGGCAACGAGGTGCGCCTGATGGGAGCCTACTTCGTAAAATGTGAAAGCTTTGTAAAAGATGAGAACGGTAAGGTGACGGAGATCCACTGTACCTATGATCCGGAGACGAAATGCGGAAGCGGTTTTACCGGAAGAAAGGTAAAGGGAACCATCCACTGGGTAGCAGCAGCCACGGCTCTGAAAGCGGAAATACGTCTTTATGAAAATATTATTGATGAAGAAAAAGGTGTGTACAATGAGGACGGCAGTCTGAATCTGAATCCGAATTCTCTCACCGTATTAAAAGAGTGTTATGTGGAACCGAATTTGGCTGATGCAAAGGCTTATGACAGTTTCCAGTTTGTACGCCAGGGATTCTTCTGTGTGGATTCCCACGATTCTGAACCGGACCATCTGGTATTTAACCGGATCGTGTCTCTGAAGAGCTCCTTCAGACTTCCGAAATAGAGGATCGGATATGAACGAATTGACCATAAGTCTGGACAGTCACCTGTCACAGCCACTATATGAACAGATTTATGAGTATCTGAAAAATGAAATTCAAAGCGGAGGGCTGCCTTGTCAGGAAAGGCTGCCCTCTACTAGAATGCTTTCAAAGCATCTGGACGTCAGCAGAAGTACGGTGACATTGGCATATGAACAGCTTTTGTCAGAGGGATACATAGAGAATCAGCCAAGCCGGGGATATTTTGTCAGTGATGTGGAGGGGTTGTACCGGATCTCCCGGACGTCTCAAAGCAGCAGCGGCACTGCACCGAAAGAAGGGCCGGTGTATCAGTATGACTTTTCACCTTCCGGAGTGGATCTTGATAAGTTTCCGCATAATATCTGGAGGAGATTATCGAAAAATCTGCTTTTGGACAATAGTCAGGATCTGTTTCGTCTGGGGGATGCAAAAGGAGAGAGAGGGCTTCGGGAGACTATCGCATCTTATCTTCATCAGGCCAGAGGTGTCAGCTGCAGCCCGGATCAGATCGTGATCGGTGCGGGAAACGATTATCTTCTGATGCTTCTTCATACGCTTCTGGGAGAAAAACGTGTCTATGCTTTTGAACGGTACACTTATAAAAAAGCGTCAGATATTGTAAAGGTTCTGGGAAATACGGTGGAAGTAACCGGGATGGACGAAAGCGGCATGAAAGTAGATGCACTGAAAAAAAACGGTGCTTCGGTGGCATATGTCATGCCGTCCCACCAGTATCCGCTGGGAATTGTCATGCCGGTAAAGCGAAGACTTCAGCTTCTGGCCTGGGCACAGGAGGAAGAGGGACGTTATATCATTGAAGATGATTATGACAGTGAATTCCGGTATAAGGGAAAGCCGATTCCGGCTCTGCAGGGATATGATACGTCGGGAAAAGTGATCTACATAGGAACATTTTCTAAATCCATAGCACCGGCCATTCGTATCAGTTTTCTGGTACTTCCGGAACCGCTTCTGGAAGTGTATGAAAAGCGGGGAAGACTGTTTTCTACCACAGTTCCCAGAATGGATCAGCAGATCCTCACGGAGTTTATACAGGGAGGATATTATGAACGCCATTTAAACCGGATGAGAAGTGTGTATCGGACACGTCACGATATGCTTCTTGAAGGTCTGAGGCCTTTTCAGAAAGCATTCAAAATCAGAGGGGAGCATGCGGGAACCCATATATTGCTGGAACTTACCAATGGGATGACAGAAAAAGAAGCCATAGAGGCAGCAAAAAAAGAAGCAATCCGGATCTACGGATTATCTTCTTATGAGCTTGGAGAAAAACATCCATCCGTTACACTGATTCTGGGATATGTGAATATCCGGGAGAAAGAGATTCCGGATGCAGCAAAGCTGATTGGAAAGCTGCTGTTAAGAGAATAGAAGGAAATCTTATTCACATACATGTTCCAAACCCTGTTTCAGAATGGTAGCCACATGGGAATCTGCCAGGGAGTAATAAACGGTTTTTCCTTCCCGGCGGAATTTGACCAGCTGACTGCCTTTCAGGATCCGAAGCTGATGTGAAATGGCGCTTTGAGTCATGTTCAGCACAGCTGCAATATCACAGACACAGAGCTCTCCGGCAGATAGGGTATAAAGGATCCGGATCCTTGTGGGGTCTCCGAAGATTTTATAAAGACCGGCAAGACGAAGAATCGTATCCTCTTCAGGCATAGGCGAGGTCATGATGTGTTGATGGTTATGATGGATATCACATACTTCCAGTTTTTCCAGATTTTTTTTCATGGCAGCCTCCTTCTGATATATTGCCAGTATAACACAGGAACGGTGGCTTTTCAATATTGGGGATGAAAGGACAAGGACATGAAATTTTACGACTGTTTGACAGATTTTATTTTTGTGGAAGATGTTCCGGAACCATCGGATGTCATTCTCATTCCGGGGAGCAGGTATGGGGAACTGGCGGTGAGGGCAGCCCAGCTTTATGCCCGGCATATGGCAGACTGGGTGGTTCCTTCGGGAAAATACAGCATTTTTGCTGAAAAATTTCAGGGGCCATTGTCTCCCGATGCCTATCTGGGTAAAAGTTATGAAACAGAAAGTGATTTTTTTGAAGCGGTTTTGTTGGAACATGGGGTTCCGGGGGAAGCAGTGAGGAAGGAAAACCAGGCGGTATTTACTTATGAAAATGCGATCTTTACCAGAAAGCTTCTGGAAGAAGAGAAGATCTACCGGGAAGGAAAGCCCTTTCAGGCGATTCTTGTCTGTCAGGCCTTTCATGCCAGAAGAAGTCTGATGTACTATCAGCTTGTGTTCCCGGATACACGCTTTCTGGTATGCCCCGTGGAAACACAGGGAATCAATCGAAACAACTGGTTTGAAAGCAGTGAGAAAATAGATGTGGTCCTTGGAGAAGTGGAGCGATGCGGAAGCCAGTTTCACGATATTATGAAGGGAACCGATCACATCTGGAAAGGTAGAAAAGAAAAATGATAAAAGCATGTATTTTTGATTGTGATGGAACTCTGTTGGATACGCTGGTTTCAATTGCCCACAGTACCAATTGTGCCCTGAGAGACTGCGGATTCCGGGAGTTTCCGGTAGAAGAGTATAAAAATATGGTAGGAGATGGGGCGGCAGAACTGATTCGCAGATGCTTAAGACGAAACCAGGAACCCGGATGCGAAAGCTTTGAAAGATTATTTGCAAAATTCCGGGAATATTTTAAAGAGGGATGTATGTATCAGGTAGTTCCCTATGACGGGATCACAGAGCTTCTGGATACATTAAAAAAACGGGGAATCTTAATAGCTGTGCTTTCAAATAAGCCTCATATTCAGACCATCGATGTCATAGACCGCGTGTTCCCCAAAGGGACCTTTGACCAGATTCAGGGATTGATTGAAGAGATTCCAAGAAAACCGGCACCGGACGGTGCACTTTTGATTGCAGAAAAGTGGAATGTGCGTCCGGAAGAATGCCTTTATATAGGAGATACGAATACAGATATGATGACCGGAAACCGTGCGGGTATGCATACCGTGGGAGTACTCTGGGGATTTCGGGACAGACAGGAGCTGGAGGAGAACCATGCCGAAGTTCTTGTAGAGAGACCGATGGAGATCCTTGAGCTCCTTTGAGATGAGAGTTAAAGAGTTTTGACCCAGAGGCGGATAAAACCAAGAATCACCAGGTGAGCCGGATAGAACCAATAAAAGAAATATTTCAGGGAGAGTCCCCGTTTTCCGTTGTAGAAGAGGATGGGAAGAAAGCCTGCAGGTCCCCAGTCTTCCCAGGAAATGGCAACTGCACCGATGGCAGCCTGTGGGGCCCGATCCAGTAAAGTTTCAGGCTGGGAGCAGTGCAGGGAATAGAGGATCTCAATGAGCATCACTCCGCGAAAACGATAGTCTGTATACAGGTGTTTGGCAAGATACAGAGGGATGACGCAGACAGATATCTGAAGAAAAAGGATAAAATAACGTTCCGCTTTGCTGCGGGGCGTTTTTTTGTCCAGAGCAGAAAGTACGATCATAACCAGTAGACCAAGAAGAAGGGTGAAATACACATTCTGATGCTGCCAGTCAAACAGGCTTTTTCCGAGAGCAAAATCATAGGGAAGTTCCGAGATAAGGGCAAAGAGAAACAGGCGGAATGCATATTTCTTCACATTGTGCGTGTGAAAAAATCCCTCCACCAGAAGAAAACAGAAAATGGGAAAAGCGATCCTTCCGATGTCACGGGTGACAGGATAAAGCCAATTGAGAAAAGCAGAGACTGCAGGGGAAGAATCGGCCAGAGCAGTTCGGAGAGGCCGTATCACGGCCGCTCCGGTGTGGTCTATCAGCATGGATACAATGGCGATCAGTTTTAAAGAACTTACGCTTAAGGAAAAGAATTTCTTATTCATTTTCAGAGACAGACTCCTCTTCCACGGATACATCCTCTTCGCTGAAAATATCCTCATCAGAGAAATATTCCTCCTCGGAGATATCGTTTAAGTTACTGTTGTCCAGGAGAAAAGAGAGGACTTTGTCATAAAGAAGCTCATATTTTGTGGATTCGGGGGCATAGTCTTTTTCGTATTCTTCCTGGGTCTCATATCCGTATAACGGATAGTTTTCTTCTACGTAAGACTGGTATTCCTCGTCGCTGACAGAGAGATCTTCTTTTTCGGCGATGGCATATACAACCAGTTTTTCGGTCAGATAATCAAGGGCAGCAGCATCGGGGTCGTAGTCATCTCCGTACAGTTCTTCTACGGAAATACCGAACATTTCTGCTATCTGATTATTGGAAGCAGTGATCTCATCCAATGCTTCCTGGTATATTTCTTCCGGATAGCCGCCTACGGTAGAATTGTCAATGACCATATAAAGGGCATCATAGGAAGCTGTATAATTGGATTCGTCCTCGTTGGAAGCTTCCAGTTCTTCCCGAAGTCCCATTTCCAGATCGGCAATACTGGTATATTCTGTATTTTCTTTGACAAATTCCTCATCCAAAGCGGGAAGTTCTGTCTGATAGATTTCATTGACGGTGACCGTAAAGACAGCTTCTTTTCCGTCCAGTTCTCCGTCATAATTTTCCGGGAAAGTAACGGAAAATTCCTTCGTTTCTCCGGTCTTCATACCTACAATCTGGTCCTCAAAGCCTTCGATAAAGCTGTCGCTGCCAAGTTCCACTTCGCAGTCAGACTCTGATCCGCCGTCAAAAGCTTCCCCGTCAATGGTTCCGGAATAATCGATATTGACCAGATCTCCATTAAGGGCACCGCGGTCTGTAATCGGAGTGGTTTCAGAATAAGAATAGAGAAGATTCTCAATCTCAGCTTCCACATCCTCTTCGGTAACTGTATAAACGACCCGGTCTACCGTAAGACCCTTGTAGTCTCCGAGAGTAACATATTTTGCATATTTGCTGGTGGTGTCTTCTTTCTGACATCCGCTTAAAAGACTGACAGAAGCTGCTGCCAGAATCAGAAGAATCGATCTTTTTTTCATATTCAGTTCCTTTCTTTCGATAATCTGTATCATGATCCGAGCTTACTATATCACAGAAATGTGTCTGTTGTGTGATATTTTTTCAAAATTTAAAAAAAATATTGAGATTCCACAGGAAGCATGTTATACTGTATAAAGTTAAAGTCTCATTAAGGAGGAATATCATGAAACATATCAAAACATTAAATACACAGAGCTTACAGAACTCACTGAAAAAAGGCGGATGCGGAGAATGCCAGACTTCCTGCCAGTCAGCTTGCAAGACTTCCTGCACAGTAGGAAATCAGAGCTGCGAAAATCATAAATAATTTTTAAATCGATAAAGCGGATAGAAGTGATAAGCAGCGGATGTTTGTTCGCTGCTTATTATAGGTAAAGGAAAAGAAGAAAGCTTAACGGAAGTGTGAGGAAATAAGCGTGATTCATCAGTATAAAAACAATGGATATAACATTGTTATGGATATTAACAGCGGTGCGATTCATGTGGTAGATGATCTGGTTTATGAGGTGATCGCTCACCTTGACAGACAGGAGGATGCAGGTTCCGTTCATACACAGCTGGATGCCAGGTATCCGGCGTCCGATGTGGAGGAAGCCCTTCAGGAATGTGAGGAACTGAAAAAAGCCGGTCAGCTGTTTACGGAAGATATCTACCGGGAACCGATCCTTGATTTTAAAAAACGTCAGACAGTGGTAAAGGCGCTGTGTCTGCACATTGCCCATGACTGTAATCTGGCATGTCAGTATTGCTTTGCAGAAGAGGGAGAATATCACGGCAGGCGTGCTTTGATGAGCTTTGAAGTGGGAAAGAAGGCACTTGATTTTCTGATCGCCAATTCCGGCAGCAGGAGAAATCTTGAGGTCGACTTTTTCGGCGGAGAGCCTCTGATGAACTGGCAGGTAGTCAAGGATCTGGTTGCATACGGGAGAGAACAGGAAAAACTTCATGACAAGAATTTCCGGTTTACCCTGACCACAAACGGAGTACTGCTCGACGACGAAGTTATGGAATTCTGCAACAGGGAAATGGCCAATGTGGTACTGAGTATCGACGGCCGGAAGGAGGTTCACGATAAGATGAGACCCTTCCGCAGAGGAAAGGGAAGCTACGATCTGATCGTACCTAAGTTTCAGAAGTTTGCTGACAGCCGGGGACAGGAAAAGTACTATGTGAGGGGAACCTTCACCAGAAACAATCTGGATTTTGCATCCGATGTGCTGCATCTGGCTGATCTGGGCTTCAGGCAGATCTCTGTGGAGCCGGTGGTTGCTGACGAAAAAGAGGAATATGCACTCAGAGAAGAAGATGTTCCGGTGATCTGTGAAGAATATGATAAGCTTGCGAAAGAGATGATCCGAAGGGAAAAGGAAGGAAACGGATTCCAGTTCTTCCATTTTATGATTGATCTCACCGGCGGTCCCTGTGTATACAAGCGTCTGTCCGGATGCGGTTCAGGAACCGAGTATCTTGCGGTCACACCATGGGGAGATCTGTATCCCTGTCATCAATTTGTAGGCAATGAGGCATTTCTTATGGGAAATGTGGATGAAGGGATCACAAGAGAAGATATCCGGGATGATTTTAAATGCTGCAATGTCTATGCCAAGGAAAAATGCAGGAACTGTTTTGCCAGATTTTACTGCAGCGGCGGGTGTGCGGCGAATTCCTACAATTTCCACGGAAGTATCTATGATGCTTATGATATCGGCTGTGAGCTTCAGAGAAAGCGTGTGGAATGTGCGATCATGATCAAAGCTGCTTTAGCAGATGAGATAGAAAAGGAAGAGGAGATAAAATGAACATGAACAAGAAAAAGTCACTTGCGGTAGTGATCGTCGCAGCAGTGCTGACCGTTCTGCTGGGATTCACTGCTCTGGTTGGATGGGGACCTACAGGAACCGGTGCGGCCAGAAACATTATTACCGGTCTGGATCTGTCCGGTGGTGTCAGCATTACATACCGTGCAGTAGGAGAAGAGGATCCTTCTTCGGAGGATATGAAGGATACTATCTATAAACTTCAGCAGCGTGTAGCCGGTTACAGCACGGAAGCTCAGGTCTATCAGGAAGGATCTGACCGGATCAACATTGAGATCCCGGGCGTATCAGATGCCAATAAGATCCTGGAGGAGCTGGGGAAGCCCGGTTCCCTGACTTTCCAGCTTACGGACGGAACCGTTGTTCTGGAAGGAACAGATGTGGAGACAGCAAAGGCCGCAACATCAGCGGATGAAATGGGTAATACCCAGAATGTGGTGGAACTGGTTCTCACAGACGAGGGAAGTACCAAATTTGCCACAGCAACTACAGAAAACATCGGTAAGCAGATCATGATCGTATATGACGGCAGCACGATCAGTGCGCCGGTCGTACAGACAGCGATTACCGGCGGAACGGCTCAGATCACAGGTATGGCAAACCGTGAGGAAGCGGAATCACTGGCATCCTCCATTCGTATCGGTTCTCTGGCACTGGAGCTGGAAGAACTCCGTTCCAATGTAGTAGGAGCCCAGCTTGGTGAGAAAGCGATCTCTACCAGCGTACTGGCAGGTGCCATCGGACTTCTTCTTGTTATTATTTTTATGGCGATCGTATATCGTGTGCCGGGTATGGTAGCAGGTGTGTCCCTTCTGATCTATACAGGACTGGAACTGGTGTGCTTAAATGCATTTGACCTGACACTGACTCTCGCAGGTATCGCAGGTATCATTCTTTCTATCGGTATGGCGGTCGACGCCAATGTAATTATTTATGCCCGTATTCGCGAGGAGATTGCTCAGGACAAGTCTGTGAAGGCTGCCATTAAGATCGGATTCCAGAAAGCACTGTCTGCTATTCTGGATGGTAATATCACTACCCTGATCGCCGCAGCAGTACTGGCATATAAGGGAACCGGAAGTATTCAGGGATTTGCTCAGACACTTTCTCTTGGTATCGTGCTTTCCATGTTTACCGCACTGGTGGTATCCAGACTGCTGATGAATGCGGTATATGCCCTTGGTGTACAGGATGAAAAATATTACGGAAGAGCAAAAGAAGTAAAACCCATTGATTTTGTGGGAAAGAAAAAGATTTTCTTTGTACTTTCTATCGTGCTGATCCTTGTGGGACCGGCTATGATGCTGATGCATAAGAGCAGTGACGGAAAAGTGCTGAATTACAGCCTGGAGTTCATGGGAGGTACCTCCACCACTGTGACCTTTAATGAGGATTTCAGTATTGAGGATCTTGATGCAAAAGTGAAGCCTGTGGTACAGGAAGTGACCGGAGATGCCAATATTCAGATGCAGAAGGTGACCGGGGGAAATCAGGTTGTGATCAAGACCAGAGAACTCAGTGTGGAAGAGAGAAACACCATGGAGGACAAGCTGGTGTCTGAATTTGCTGTGGATTCCAGTCTGATCGCTACCGAGAGTATTTCATCTACCATCAGCGGAGAAATGAAGAATGATGCAGTCAGTGCTGTGATTATTGCTACCATTTTCATGCTGCTGTATATCTGGTTCCGTTTCAGTGATGTACGTTTTGCAACCAGTGCGGTAATGGCATTGATCCATGATGTTCTGGTGGTGCTTGCCTGCTATGCAGTACTCTGGATCAGTGTAGGCAACACATTTATTGCATGTATGCTGACGATCGTGGGTTATTCGATCAATGCAACGATCGTTATCTTCGACCGAATCCGTGAGAATCTGAAAGAGAAAACGAAAAAACAGACGATTGCAGATGTGGTGAACTTAAGTGTGACACAGACACTCACAAGAAGTATTTATACTACAATTACAACCTTTATCATGGTAGCAGTGCTGTATCTGCTGGGAGTAAGTTCTATCCGTGAATTTGCACTGCCTCTGATGGTAGGTATCCTCTGCGGTGGTTACTCTTCTGTATGTATCACAGGTCCGCTCTGGTATGTGATGAAGACAAAGATCAAAGGAAAACAGAAATAAAAGACTTACATTGCTGCAGAACTCGCCGGTATGGATGCCGTGAGTGTCTGCAGCATTTTTTGATTGGAATGGAGCATATGGAAAAGTGGGTAGTTTCTGCCAAGAGAGCAGATTTTCAAAAGATCGCAGAAAAATTTCATGTTGATCAGGTGATCGCAAGACTGATCCGCAACAGAGATATTATGACGGAGGAAGATATAGAAGTCTATCTGAATGGGAGTCTCCTTCATCTTCACAGTCCCTGGCTGATGAAGGGTATGGAAAAAGCGGTGGAGATCCTGATAGGAAAGATCGATGCGCAGAAAAAAATCAGGATCATCGGGGATTATGACATTGATGGTGTAACATCAACCTATCTTCTTCTGAGAGGAATACTCCGGTGCGGAGGTCTGGTGGATTATGAGATCCCGGACAGGATCCGTGACGGCTATGGTGTGAACAGAAATCTGATCGAACAGGCTTATGAGGAAGGCGTGGATACCATACTCACCTGTGATAACGGAATCTCAGCCACAGAACAGATCGACTATGCGAAAAGACTGGGAATGACCGTAATCGTGACGGATCATCATGAACTTCGGATGGAAAAACGGGATGGTGAGCTGGAAGCAGTGATTCCGGGGGCAGATGCGGTAATCAATCCACATCAGCCGGGATGTGGATATCCCTATAAGAATCTTTGCGGTGCGGCAGTGGCCTATAAAGTGGTGACTGCATTATATGAGCGGATGGGGATCCCGGAAGAGGAGAGCGAAAAGCTGATCCAGTTTGCTGCCTTTGCCACGGTAGGGGATGTGATGGATCTTACCGGAGAAAACAGAATTCTGGTGCGGGAAGGGCTGATCCAGTTAAATCAGACGGATAATCCGGGACTTCGGGCATTGATCCAGGTGAATGGCCTGGAGGGGAAAAACATCAATTCCTACCATATCGGCTTTGTAATTGGACCCTGCATTAATGCCAGCGGGCGCCTGGATACTGCAAAAAAAGCATTGGAGCTGCTGTTGACGGAGTCTGAAATTGAGGCCACAGAGATTGCGGAGGAACTGCTTCAACTGAATGTGCAGAGAAAAGAGATGACGCTGGAAGGTTATGAAAAGGCAGTGGATCTGATCGAACATTCCAGCCTGAAACATGACAGGGTGCTGGTTGTTTATCTTCCGGAATGTCACGAAAGTCTGGCAGGGATCATTGCAGGAAGGATCCGGGAAAGATATTACCGGCCGGTGTTTGTGCTGACAGATGGGGAACATTGTGTAAAGGGGTCAGGAAGATCCATCGAAGCTTATTCCATGTTTGCGGAAATGCAGAAATGCGGAGAATTGTTTCTCAATTACGGAGGTCATCCTATGGCAGCGGGCTGTTCTCTGGAAAAGAAAAATGTGGAAGTTCTTCGAAAAAAACTGAATGAGCTTACTTCATTGACGGAGGAAGATCTGGTAGAGAAAATTGTGATCGATGTGCCGATGCCTATTGATTACATATCCGAGGGACTGATAGAAGAGCTGGATCTTCTGGAACCTTTTGGAAAGGGAAACCCAAAGCCGGTATTTGCAGATCGGAATCTGGATTTTCAAAGTGCCAGAGTGATGGGACAGAATCGAAACGTACTGAAATTCCAGGTGGCAAACAAGAGCGGAAGAGTGATGGATGCCATCTACTTCGGAGATGTGGATGAATTTCGGAGAAAGCTGGAAGAGTGGTTTGGATATACAGAGACAGAAAAACTCTATCAGGGAAGAAAAAATGGTGTGACACTGTCTGTAATCTATTATCCGTCCATCAACGAGTTCCGGGAAGTCAGGACGATTCAGATCATCATCCATAATTTCTGCAAAGGGTCAGTCTGAGAGGAGCACAGGCGGAGAGGAGAGATTTCTATGACAGTATCCTATCATTTTAAGGGAATTGAGAAGCGATGGCATGATGAAACAATAGAAAAAGAGATACAGGAAGCGCATCCGGTTTTTCCTCAGGATCTTTACCGGGATTACGGATATGATGCAGTGGCCGTATATCGGTGTTTTTTACACCCGCAAGAGAATGATGCCATGTGGGAGGACGGGGGAATCGACGGAGCATACCGTTTTCTCCACAGATTCTGGGATCTTGTGGTAAATCAGCAAAGGCGGGAAGGAGATCCTTCGGAAGAAGCGCTTTTTGCCGCAAACCGGATGATCTTCGAGGTGACAAAGGAGCTGAAAAAAGGAAAGACGGGGACAGCACTGTCCAGCCTTATGAAGGCAAGAAAACGTCTGGCATGTCTGGCAGAGAAGGAGGGACTGGATCAGAGAATACTGGAAGCAGCCGTACGCCTGCTGGCAGCTTTTGCCCCCTTCCTTTCCAGAGAACTCTGGCACAGACTGGGTCATGAGGAGTCAGTAACAGAAGTACCCTGGCCGGATTATGACAGAGATCTTCTCAGGGAGGAAAAGCTTCCGGTACCGGTACAGGTGAACGGAAAGAAAAAAGGAATCCTCTGTCTTTCCGGGAGTGTTTCCGAAAAGGAAGCTCTTGAAACCGGAAGATCTCTTCTGGAAGAAGAGATGAGACAGAGGATCGTGAAGGAAATCTATGTTCCCGGAAGAATCTTAAGCTTTGCCGTCCGCTGAGAAAAGCGGATGTCCGTTTCCGGGAGCATGATGGTTCAGGAAAGCTGGCGGATGCCGGAAATATTGGAATCGATCACCATGGAATAATTGGTATGATAGATCACAAAACCGGGTTTGGCGCCGGCCACTTTTTTCACATGCTTTTTCTGTATATAGTCAATTTCAATTTTGTCGGATCCCCGTTTTTTGGAGTAATAGGCAGCCAGTCTGGCTGCTTCCTCAAAGGTGGAGTCCGGCAATTCTTCGTTGTTGGCTTTTACGATCACATGAGA
>JAEDFS010000076.1 GCA_016297895.1 Marvinbryantia sp. | reverse complement strand
TGATCATGCACCTTACCTATAACCGGCAGATGCTGGTACACTTTATGGAACAGCAGAAGTAGAAAAGGTCAGACAACTTTTGGGACAAACCGGCGGAAATTATGGATAACTCACAAAAAAACAGTCTTAATTCCTGTGTTAAGGCTGTTTTTTTATGAAATTTGTAGAAAAAAGTGGTACACTTCATACAACTTGATACGGAAAGCAGGGCAAAGTATAATAAAGACATAAATACATGAGACGTCAGATGTATGGAACGATAATAAGTATTGGAGGAAGAAAAATGAATGAAACTATTGTATTAGATCCTACCCGCCTGGTCGTTGCAGCGCTGATAGGGTTGGCCCTGCTGCTGATACTGATCATTAAATTCAAAATTCATGCGATGATCTCTATCCTGATCGGCGCAATTACGATCGGAATCATTGCAGGTATGCCGTTTACAGAGATCGTCACGGCAGTCAATGACGGTATCAGTAATACGTTAAAAGGAATTGCATTGTTAGTTGGTCTTGGATCCATGTTTGGAGCTGTATTGGAAGCATCGGGCGGAGCCCAGACGCTGGCTGTGACCATGGTAAAAAAATTCGGTGACGAAAAAGCAGCATGGGCACTGGGAATCACCGGTCTTGTGATCGCCATGCCGGTATTCTTTGATGCGGGCCTGATCATCCTGATCCCGCTTGCATTTTCTCTTGCAAAACGTACAAAACGTTCTTCTCTTTTTTATGTGATCCCGCTTCTGGCAGGTCTTGCTGTGGGACATGCATTCATCCCGCCTACTCCGGGCCCTGTATTAGTGGCTACCATGCTGAATGTAGACCTTGGATGGGTCATTTTAGTAGGACTTGCCTGCGGTGCATGTGCAATGGTCGTTGCAGGACCTGTCTGGGGATCCATCTGCGGGAAAAAGTATATGATCCCTGTTCCGGAACATGTGGCAAATCAGGAGGATTTTGATGAGTCGAAACTTCCGAAATTCAGTACCGTTGTATTGATCATTATGATTCCGCTGGTGCTGATCATTTTAAAATCTCTTGCAAGTGTGATCCCGGCCATGGAGCCTGTGGCACCGGTGCTCACATTTCTGGGTGAGCCCTTTGTAGCCCTTCTGCTTGCAACCATTGCTGCCATGTATGTACTTGGTACAAAACATGGATACAGCCTGGAAGAGCTGGAAAAGATTATGACCAAATCTCTGGAGCCGACAGGACTGATCCTTCTGGTTACGGCATGCGGTGGTGTACTTCGATATGTCCTGCAGTATTCAGGCCTTGGTGAAGTGATCGGAAATGCAGTGGCTTCGGCTCATCTGCCTCTTGTACTGGTAGCATTCCTTGTTGCTGCTCTGGTAAGGATCTGTGTTGGTTCCGCCACAGTTGCCATGACTATGGCAGCCGGTATTGTTGCGGCTATGCCGGGAATTGCAGAACTCTCCCCCTTATATCTTGCCTGTACCGTAGCAGCGGTAGCAGGTGGAGCGACTGTATGCTCCCATTTCAATGATTCCGGATTCTGGCTGGTAAAATCACTGGTTGGACTGGATGAAAAAACAAACCTGAAAACCTGGACCATTATGGAAACACTGGTCGGATTTACCGGATTTGTGGTAGCATTTATTATTTCTCTGTTTGTTTAGTTTGAAAAGGGTAACAGGAGGTTCGTATGTTAAGAAGTGAAAAAGCACGTCAGGCGGCACCGGAGATGGATCCTCTCCGGATGGGAATGGGATGGAAAGTGTCTGACCTTTCCAAACCGCAGATCATGGTGGAGAGCTCTTACGGAGACAGTCATCCGGGATCTGCACATTTAAATCAGTTTGTGGAAGAAGCCGTGAGAGCGGTGGATGAGAATGGCGGAAAGGCGGCAAGATATTACGCAACGGATATGTGTGACGGAATTGCCCAGGGCCATGATGGAATCAATTATTCTCTGGCTCACAGGGATGCCATCGTGAATCTTGTGGAAGCACAGGCCAATGCGACGGTCTTTGACGGCGGTGTCTTTATTGCAAGCTGTGATAAATCCATGCCGGCTATGCTGATGAGTATCGGACGTTTAAAAGATATGAGTGCCATAGTAGTGGCAGGCGGTGTCATGGAGGCTCATGAACTGCCGAAGAAGTATATTGTGGATGATCCGGCATGTAAGATCAATGAGCTGCTGACTCTGGAACAGATCGGAAAATTTGATGCCTGGGAAAAGACCGGAGTGATTCCCAATGAACAGCTGGATTATTATAAACACCATGCCTGTCCAAGCTGCGGCGCATGTTCTTTTATGGGTACGGCATCGACCATGCAGATCATGGCAGAAGCCCTGGGACTGATGCTTCCGGGAACGGCACTGATGCCATCTACGGCACCGGAATTAAAAGAGGCGGCATACAACGCAGGCAGACAGCTGATGAAGCTGGTTGAAAACGGAATCAAAGCATCCGATATTGTCACACAGAAAAGCTTTGAAAATGCGATTATGGTTCATGCAGCCATTTCAGGATCCACAAATGCAACGATGCATATTCCTGCTATCGCACATGAATTTGGATTTGAAATCGATGCGGATACCTTTGACCGCATGCACAGAGGAGCACATTATCTTCTGAATATACGTCCGTCGGGAGACTGGCCGGCACAGTATTTTTATTATGCAGGAGGAGTGCCGCGTGTCATGGAAGAGATCAAAAGCATGCTTCATCTGGATGTTATGACGGTTACCGGCAAGACACTGGGCGAGAATCTGGAAGAACTGAAAATAAACGGATTCTATGAACACTGTGAGGAGATCCTTCGGGAAAAATCCGGAAGAATCGGAAAGAAGATTGACAGAGAAGATATTATTCACTCTTTTGACAATGCAAAAGGAACCGATGGAAGCATTGCGATTCTGAAAGGAAATCTGGCACCGGAAGGATGTGTGATCAAACATACGGCCTGTCCGAAGAATATGTTTAAAGCCACATTGAATGCGAAACCATATGACAGCGAAGAAGAATGTATTGCAGCTGTGCTTCACGGAGAAGTAAAACCGGGAGATGCGATCTTTATCCGTTATGAAGGACCAAGAGGAAGCGGCATGCCGGAAATGTTCTATACAGGGGAAGCAATCTGTGCGGATCCGACGCTGGCATCCAGTGTTGCACTGATCACAGACGGACGCTTTTCCGGAGCTTCCCGGGGACCGGTAATTGGTCATGTATCACCGGAAGCTGCAGCCGGCGGCCCCATCGCTCTTGTGGAAGAAGGAGATCTGATCGAGCTGGACGTGGAAAACCGGATGATCTCCATTACCGGTGTGAGAGGGGAAAAGAAAACTCCGGAGGAAATGGAACAGATCCTGGCAGAAAGAAAGAAACACTGGAAAGGTTTCGAAAGCAAATATAAAAGCGGCTTATTAAAGTTATATGCACAGCACGCTGTAAGCTCCATGAAAGGTGCATATATGGAGTAATGAATCAGAAAAAGAATGCAGAACATGCAGAGAACATCCGGGGATGATGAAAGTTTATGAAGTATGGTATTTATGCAAAATACAATAACAGAGTAACCGGTACGATGTTTTCAGGCGCACAGCTTCGAAGACTGATCTACCCGCTTATTATTGAACAGGTGCTTGCCATCACCGTAGGTATGGTAGATACGGTCATGATATCCTATGCGGGAGAAGCTGCGGTCTCAGGCGTATCGCTTGTGGATATGATCAATAATCTGCTGATCAATATCTTTGCGGCTATTGCAGCAGGCGGTGCAGTGGTCATCTCACAGTATCTGGGAAGCAAAGATCAGGCAAAAGCTTCAAGTGCGGCAACACAGCTGATTAGCATTGCGTGGACTATTGCAGCAGGCCTTATGGTAATTGCTGTGATGGGAAACAGACCTATCCTGCGGCTGCTGTTCGGAGCCGTCGATGAAGAGGTTATGAAAAGTGCAAGTATCTATTTTATGATCTCGGCCTGGTCCTATCCGTTTCTGGCAGTGTTTAATGCCTGTGCAGCCATATATCGTTCTGTGGGAAATGCAAAGATCTCCATGAAGATTTCAGTTGGAATGAACCTGTTGAATGCAGCAGGAAATGCGATTTTGATCTTTGGATTTTCCATGGGCGTCGCAGGAGCGGCCTTATCGACGTTTGTTTCCAGAGTTCTGGGAGCGGCTGTGATACTGGCTTTTACATTGAAACATCAGAATGAAGTAAAAGTAGAGTTCAGACAGCTGTTCTCATGGAAACGTGATATGGTGCGCAGAATCCTGCATGTAGCGATCCCGAACGGAATAGAAAATGGTATTTTTCAGCTGGGAAGAGTGCTGGTTGTCAGTATCATTGCATTGTTCGGGACAGCCCAGATCGCAGCCAATGCCGTTGCGAACAGTCTGGATTCTATGGGATGCATTGCCGGTCAGGCTATGAATCTTGCCATGATTACCGTGGTAGGACAATGCATAGGGGCCGGAGAAAAAGAACAGGCGATCCATTATACGAAAAAATTATGGCGCATTACATATGCAATTACCATTGCAGTTAATATTGTGATTCTGTCCACGCTGCCATGGATCCTGAAACTATATTCTCTGTCTGCGGAGTCCTATCGATATGCATTCATTCTTGTAATGATACATAACGGAATGGCCATGCTTTTGTGGCCGACGGCGTTTACAATGCCAAATGCACTTCGGGCAGCCGGAGATGTGAAATACTGTATGGTCGTTTCCATTTTTTCCATGGTTGTTTTCCGTATCCTGTTCAGTGTCATACTCGGTATCGGATGCGGATGGGGAGCAATTGGAGTATGGGCAGCAATGGTACTTGACTGGATCTTCAGATCCCTGCTGTTTGTACGGAGGTATCTGAAGGGAAAATGGCTTGAGTATAAAGTGATTTAAAAAGCAGGAGGATAATCTGATATGAGTATAAATTTAAGACCAAAGAGTGAATGTAAATATGATGCAGTATCCCTTGGAGAAGTCATGCTTCGTCTTGATCCGGGTGAGGGAAGAATCCGGACAGCCAGATCTTTCCGTGCATGGGAAGGCGGCGGGGAATACAATGTTATTCGCGGTCTGAGAAAATGCTTTAAACTGAATACCGCTGTTATTACCGCATTTGCGGATAATGAAGTGGGTATGTTAATGGAAGATTTTATCTGCCAGGGCGGTGTGGATACCTCTCTTATTAAGTGGATGAAGACAGACGGAATCGGCCGTATCTGCAGAAACGGAATCAATTTTACGGAACGCGGCTTTGGTATCCGCGGGGCAGTAGGATGTTCTGACCGTGCCAATACAGCAATCTCGAAAGCAACACCGGAAGATTTTGATTTTGACTATATTTTCGGAGAACTGGGTGTACGTTGGCTGCATACCGGCGGAATCTACGCTGCTCTTTCCGAGCAGTCCTGTGCGACCGTTCTGGCAGCCATCAAGACCGCTAAAAAATATGGCACGATCGTGTCTTACGACCTGAACTACCGTCCTTCTATGTGGAGTGCCATCGGCGGCAAGGAAAAAGCACAGGAAGTTAATAAAGAAATTGCAAAATATGTAGACGTTATGATCGGAAACGAGGAAGACTTCACAGCATGCCTGGGCTTCGAGATCGAAGGAAACGATGCAAATCTGAAGGAGCTGAACCTGGACGGCTACAAGAAGATGATCAATGAAGCTGCAAAGATTTATCCGAACTTTAAGGCAGTGGCTACGACCCTTCGAACCGTTAAGACGGCTACCGTCAATGACTGGAGTGCAATCTGTTGGGCAGACGGAGAAATCTACAAAGCAAAAGATTACAAGGGACTGGAGATCATGGACCGTGTAGGCGGCGGAGATTCCTTTGCATCAGGTCTGATCTATGGATTTATGACAACAGAGGATGCAGAACAGGCTGTAAATTACGGTGCGGCACATGGTGCGCTTGCAATGACAACACCCGGTGATACAACGATGGCAAGCTTAAAAGAAGTAGAAGCGATCATGGGCGGAGCAGGAGCCAGAGTGCAGAGATAGAGAATGAGTAAATTTTCGTTGATTTTTCGTATTTCGGAGATTGACATGTCAGTTTGCTCTGTGCTATACTCGCTTCAACAGAAAAAGTTTACATGCAGCAAAGACGCTTTGAGAAATCAGAGCGTCTTTTTTTTGCATCAAACAGGCTTCTGGCTATGGCAAAGAGGAGGAATGATTATGAAAAAAACAACAAAGAGATTACTTGCAATGTTTCTTTCCGGCACGATGGCGGCAGGTACCTTTGGAGGGATGTCACCGGTAATGGCGGCGGAAGATGAGACAACACTCCGGGTTGGCATCGCACTGGATGTTCTGGGCAATATGGATGTCATGATTACATCTCAGAACACAGTATTTCAGATTTCCGATACGATCACGGATACTCTGATGGCCAAAAAAGAGGACGATCTGGAGCTTTATCCACAGCTGCTGGCTGATTTCCCGGAGGTTTCTGAGGATGGACTGACTTACACCTGCAAGCTGCGGGAGGGCGTGAAGTTCCATGACGGCACGGAACTGACGGCGGATGATGTCATCTTTACTTTCAACCGGTTTTTCAATCCGGCCACAGAGAGCAACATGGTGTGGCTGTGCGATGATGTTATCAAGGGCGCTTATGAGGTGGAAGATGGTTCTGCTACAGAAGTTTCCGGTATTCAGAAGGTGGACGATTATACATTCACGATCGAACTGAACTATC
>JAEDFS010000028.1 GCA_016297895.1 Marvinbryantia sp. | reverse complement strand
GTATCGCACCTTTGTCACCCGCTCCGATACCCCGATTGATAATTCCCGCCACAATGAGCGGTACCAGAAGATCCATTCCTGCCTCCAGCAATTTAAATGCCGGAGCAAGAACTGTCTCCTTCTTATAATCTCTTAAAAACACTGCCAGTTTTTTCACTCTCGTCACCTCTTATTCCAGTATTCAAAAGGACCGTGTGTTTCCTCCTCTTCCTCTTCTCTCTGTTCTCTCTCCATCCGGACCCTTTCCATCAGCTTTCTCTGACGGACCTCCTCCACTGCTTTTCGAATGGCCTCTTCCTTTTCTGCTTCCATGATCTTTCTGGCCGAACGGATGGTCCGACAAAGGTTCATGATCAATATGATCAGAAGAGGACACAGGATCAGGGCAAAGAATCCCACCGGTGATGACAGAAAATTTACTGCAATGCCCAGAGGATAAGATACAAACACCACCTTACCCAGGAGATTCTTTCCGACTGCCGGATACTCATCCGGTACTGCATTGGCATCCCCCTTTGTGACAAACTGATACTGCTGTCCCTCCTGTTCCACCGATACCACACGATGGGTATTCACGGCTCCGTTCAGTTCCGGATCCGTAGAGTAATAGGAGATCACATCTCCCGGTTCGATACCGTCAGGTTCCATTCTTTTTACAAGGATAAGCGCATCTTCCGGAATCCCTGGTTCCATACTTCCTGTCAATACCCGAAATACAGAATAGCCGAACACCTCCGGCGCCTCACCGGATCTTGTCATAACCACTGTGAACAGCACAAAAACAGCCAGAACGATCAAACACATCGAGATCAGGTTCACAAGATTCATTATCCACTTTTTCATCAGTCTCATACACCTTTTTACAAATTTGGTCTTACAGCTTCTGCACCGGCTTCTTTGAAGACCTGCGGTTTCTTCCGCTTTCCCTGTTTCTCCTGGACAGATTTTCAATCACATTGGTAAGCCGCTCATCACTGTTGGCCAGGATCTGCTCCAGTTTTTCCTGACGGAGTCTCTCTTCTTCCTCAAGACGAAGCCGTTCCTGCTCCTCCTGCTCTCGCAGACGTTCCTGTTCCTCTTTGGCTGCCCGCTCTGCGGCAAGTCGCTCTTCCTCTTCCGCACGGATTCTGGCAGCTTCCTTTTCCTCCATCCGGCGACGTGACTGAACTTCTTCTTCGGCCCAAAGCAAAGCCTGATGTTCTCTGGCTCTGGCCTGCTCCAATTCCAGACGTGCCTGTCTTCTTGCTTCCTCCAGTTCTTTTTTCGCCTGCTCTCTGGCAGCCTCCAGTTCTCTTCTCGCCTGTTCTTTCGCCTGCTCAAGTTCCTGCTCTGCTGCTGCTTTCAGATCCGCAATTTCCTGTGACGCACGAGCTGCAGCCGCAGACTGCTCCTGCTGAGCCAGCTTCAGATTCCAGACAGCCTGCTGCGCACGGATCTCCGCCTCTTCTCTGGCCTCCGTTTCTTCTTTCAGCTTTTCTGTCTTCTCTTCCACTTCTTTTTCCAGTTCCAGCTGACGCTGGGTCACTTCTTCAATAAACACCTGTCTGATCTCCACATCCGGAAGATCACGATTATCCACCTGCTCTTCGATCACCTTTTTAATAAATTTCGGTTTGATCACCCGATTTTTCTTAGCCAGCGGTTCATTGACCTTTCTGTAATCCGCCTCCAGGAGACTTTTAAACACCGTATAATTGGTAATCAGATTCGTATACATCTGGAACTGATATTCTTCATCGAACTCCAAAGTGGTATCCTGTGCCTCAATAGTATACCCGACTTCATCATAACTTTCCAGGAACTGCCACAGTTTATAGCAGGTTCGATAATCGGGATCCTTCATCATCAGGTTCGTTCTCTGGATCGGACTGTGCACTTTTGAACAGCCTGCCATCAAACTGCAAAAAGCACTTCCCCGAAGTGCCATCACCAGACGTCTCACACGGTCGATCCGCATGAAGACCTGCATATTATCGCTGTCATTTTCTGCAAAACTCTGTCGGTTCTTGATCGTCATTTCAATCTTGTACTGGATTTCCTCATAGGCATCCTCCACTTTTGACTCCATAGACAGCTTATTCTTCTTTTCATCTCCTGTGGACCAGAAGATCACATCCGTACGTTTATCAATAAAGGTCACCAGGCGTTGGATCAGATGATAAATGAACCGGTTTTCATAAAGATCATAGGATTCTTCCGTTGACACATTAAGAATCCTCGTCGGCTGGATATCCCCATCCGCATCACTGGCAATAAACTGGGTGTTCATGCTGAGATGGCGGACACTCTCTGCAGAGATCTTTTTCGCAAGAGCCACCGGCACCACCTCTTCCCTGGTGGTCACAAACCGTCTGGGCTTATCAATGATATTATTGATGGCATCCAGGCTTTCCTCAATGGTGGTGAGCCAACGCTCATCCACCACTTTGTGAAGCACCTGATTGGACTGCATCAGCGTATTGGATCCGCTCTGTATCATCTCAAAAAGATACTGAAAATACCGGTCATTCTCCAGGGTCTTCCCCACTTTATTGACATATTTCAGATATAAATCATTGATCGTATTGGCCATTTTTTCTCCTTTACATGGTCACAGAATCAATAGAGATTCTGTATTCTCTGGAGGTATGCTTTGCTGTCCTGCATCCCGGTTCGCCCAAAGGTCTTTTCAATATACACAATCAGTCCCTTGATCTCATCCCGCACAAAGCTTACATTCATACTCTCGAACTTTTTTAATACTTTTCGGGCAATGATGTAATCCATTCCATCCATCTCCGTACCGCCGCACGCCACATAAACAGGAATAAAATCGTACATCTGCTTCATGATACGGTTTCCAAAAGCCAGTTTGAATCGGGTCTGCAGATACTGATCCAGCTTTTCCATCTTCTCCAGAGCACTCTGACTGACCGGATACTGCTCCTTTGCCTGACGGAACATTTCTTCCAGATGTGCTGACGTCACAAAACATTTGGGCTGATATTCACATTCAAATGCCGCCGCCCTTTCATTCAGTTCAATCGGAATCGCACGGTCATAGACCTTATCGGTAATCGTAAAGGTCGAGTCATCATTATTTGCTGTTCCCACAAACCACAGGGTATCGGGAACATAGATCTTACCGCCATCCAGTCTCCTGGGATCTCCCTCCCATGCAGTAGGCACAAGATCCAGAACCCATTCTTCCTTGCTTGGCATTTCCAGTATAGAAAGCATCTCGGCAAAATAGTACTCGATACGGGCCAGGTTCATCTCATCCAATACAATAAAACTGGGATCCTGACGATATCCTGCTTCATACAGAGCACGCAGGAATTCCGTCTCATTAAACCGTTTGGAAAACTCATTAAAATATCCCAGAAGCTCCGTTCTGTCACGGAAAGAGGGCTGTACCGACACCATCGTAGCAGGATTATCCAGGAAACGGCTGAAGGAATAGGGAAGACTGGTTTTACCGGTACCGGAAATACCTTCCAGAATCAGCAGTCTGCTGGCTGCCATTCCTGCTACAAAACGGCGGATGATCTCCGGCGTATAGTAGAGATGAAGCTGGCTTGCTGCAAACAGTCTGTATTCCTCCACAAATTTTTCCAGTGAGATCTCATTATCATACTCCGGCTGAACATAATCTTCGTACTTCTGGTCCACAAGGGTAAGCTTCGGAAATCTGCTTTGTCCGCCGCTGCCCTTTTCCTTCTCTTCTGCCCGGACTTTCGCCTCAGCTGCTGCCGTGACAGCCGCTGCTGCTGCCGTAGCAATCGCCTCATCTCCGATGGTTGCAGTCTCTGCATGGATCTGCACATCTCTGCCGGCTGCATTCAGCTCTCCTCCGGGGGTTCCATCCGCTGCTGCAGCCTTCACAAATCCCTTTCCATCCGTCACATTCGCCACACTGGGAATCACATTATCGTCCACAAGGGCAGATGCTCCCATATAAGGGATCCGCTCCGTACCACCCATAGTATTCACCTTCAGGGCAAGGATCCGATTCTTCTCATCCATCAGGTTCAGCACCTGACGGTTCAGTCTCCCGATTTCCTTATAAAGTGCCGCATTGTCATCCTTCGTGGCACGAAGCCTGATCTGCATCACAATATGGCGCACGATCAGAATCAGCACCAACACAGGAATTGCGATCAGAATAACTGCCAGAAGAATCGACAGAATTTTGACCGGAATACTGAATTCCGTAAAATAGCTCATGAAAATCGCAGAATACTCCTTCCATCCGGTAATAAACACCGTTACGAACCCCATAACAATAGCAGAAAACCATTCTGCAATATTATAGACCACTTTGGAAATCAGCTCCCATGCCAGTTTTAAAAACTCACTCATTGGATTACTCCTCTTCTTCCTTCGCTGCCTTTACTTTGGCAAGTTCTGCCTCTGCCTCTGCCTTCATCCTCTTTGCCTCCGCAAGGGCTGCCTCCGCCTCTGCTCTTGCTTTTGCAGCTTCCGCCTCTGCACGGATCTTCTGTGCTTCCGCCAGGATCGCATCTGTCTCTGCTTTCTCCTCAGCCAGAGGATCCGTTCCGAAGACCGGCTGCATCGGCGGAACCTGCTGTCCGGCTGCAGGCTGCTGCATCGGCGGAACCGGCTGTCCGGCTGCAGGCTGCTGCATCGGCGGAACCTGCTGTCCGAACTGCCCCATCCGATTCATCTCTTCTTCAGCAATTCTAGCCGCCTCTTCAGCAGCTACAGCCTTCTTCAGACTGATGGTCACCATCACCAGATGGTATACCTGATAAATGAAAAATAAAAGCATGGGCAGTACGATCACGATCAGGAATCCCATACTGCTGGAAAGAAAATCCATTACTTTTCCAAGTCCACTGACTTTACCAACATATTTGCCTACAATATCACCATCGGAAATAATATGGGAATCCGAGACTGCATTGTTATCACCCTTTGTCTCATAAGATCTGACACCATTCATATCAGTGATCTTGTTAATACGGTGCGTATTCAGCGCATACTCATTCTGAATGATCGTATGGAAACAGATGATGTCGCCTTCGTTCAGATCTGCCGGATCACATTTCCGGATCATGATCAGATCCCCTGCCATAAACGTAGGAGCCATGGAGTCTGTCTCTACCACCATAGGGGTAAATCCCGCCAGACTGGCCACCTGTGTCTGATCTCTGGTTGCCAGAGTAGTAAACGCAAACAATGCTGCCAGAAGAATGATCGCCCACAGGATGACGCTGGCAACAACCGTAACTGCTTTTTTCAATACTTTCATGCTTTATTCCCTCTCAGTTTCTGTTTCCTTGATTTTTCGGACGCTCTTCCCGTCCAGAGGTCTGTTCTCCTCATCTGTACCCTCAAATCTCAGTCGGATCGAATACTCCGATCCCCGAAGTTCATCTGTACAGGCCTCGTCTGTTCCTTCCAGCCAGACATGTACCAGTATCGGAAGATCCTGATTCGCCTTCAGCGAAAACAAGGCGTTAGCATTATTATATACCATATCATCTGCTGACGGCAATCCAAATATCTGATTTTCTTGTCCGGATCCATTCACTTCTCCTCCCGGGTCAAAAACGGCTGTCCTGCCCTCATCCGTAAAACTGATCCTCATGGCATCTGCAAGGCCCTGTGTCCCGGATACGATTCTGGTTCCATCCTCTGCGTTTTTGCTGTTGGCACTGGTCAGATGAACCACCATATCCTCTGATGCCATAAAATGAAGGGTAAACTCCAGATACTGACCCGTCTCGCTTTCCACCTTCGTCCCATTTTCCAGCGTAAATTCCGAATAATCCGATGTGGTTACCGGCTCCAGAGCTGTCTTTTTCCAGTCGATTCCCTTCTCATTTAATACTCTGCTGCAGATCTCTGCAAATGTCAGCGTCTTCTCATACTCCTCCAGAGTCTCATGGGGCTCCAGATCAAAGCGCAGAGAAGGTCCTCCATAGATATCCAGAGACAAGCTCTGCACTCTGGTATGATCCGCAATGGTAAACCATGCTGCCGTCGCTGCTGTAATACTGACAATGGCCAGCAAAAGCAGAGCAATAGACAGATATAGTCGTCTGCCTGTCTCAGCCTCATCTGTTCTTTTCATGCGTCCTTCCTCCTTCTTACTCATCCAGTATTCCATAAAAAGCAAGATGAAGATCTGCCCCATCATAGCTTACGGAATTGGAGCAGTCAGGATCACAGCCTTCCAGATAAAAATAAATGTCCAGTGTATAGATTTTTCCCAGTTCCATATATAGAAGAGGCTTGTCAGGGAGTACGATATTGTCTCCGTTCATCTGTATCGTGTAAGTCTCCAGGCTCACAGAAGGGTCTTTTGTCTGCCGTACCGTTCCTCCCGCTCCTGAAAGAACCATATTGTCTCCCAGCTTTGTCCCGCCGATCACCGTATTTCTCACCTGATCAGCAGAGGCATTTCCCTTATCACTCAAAGAAAAAATCACCGGATTTCCATTATCAAATGTAAGTCCCAGTCGTGCGGCATTTAAAAGCTGTCCGGATGCTGCCGCTGCCAGATTTCCCCCGGCATCTCCGCTCTGATCCAGATACAGCGCCATACGGCTTCCGGACGGCTGCCCCTGGGCCTGGGCTCTTAGATATACTCTTCCGTGATAGTAGTACTGTTCCCCGGTCACCTGCCGGAAGCTGGATGCATTCCCGTCTACCGTCCCCGGGTTATATACAAAGGTCTTCAGATCTGCCGTAGACACCGGCATCAGCGCAGTACGATCGGTTCCATTTACCTGCACAATGGCTGCTTCCTCCGACCCTCGAAATCCGCTTCCTCCGCTCGCACTGACCTGAAGTTCCAGTTCTTCCGTCCCGGATCTGGCATCTACCTTATCTGTGCTGACCACTCGATTTACAGTAAACCAGGCATAGGTAGCTGCCGTCAGTGATATCATCAAAAGCAGGATCGTCACTGCAGAACCCCAGATTTTTCCGATCTGTATCCCCTTTTTCATGCTTCATTTCCTCCATCCTGAAGCGGTACTCCTGCAAAGGCAAGCTGTATCCCGGTATTTCTCTCCTGCACCGCATTGATACACTGTTCATCACAGCCTTCCAGGTACAGCCAGAATTCCACCGCTGCAACCTCATCTTCCTGAATCGTACACAGCATCTGTCTTCCCGCCTCCGGCTCCTGATCATCTGTGCCATTTTCCACCGCCAGATAATCTCCGATCTCCACAGAAGGATCGCTGACAAAGGAAGCTGCTCCGGAACCGTTCACGGAAGAGACCACTGTTCCCCGGGTCGCAACGGTAAGCTTCGATTCCGCACTGCCGGTATTCCCAAGCTCATCCAGCCGGAAAACCAGCATATCTGTCCCCTTCTGTGTCGTGATCTTCAGGCCCAGACGGGCTGCTGCAAGTATCTGTCCATCCGTCCCGAAATCCAGACCGCTGCGTTTCAGATATACCTCGCAGGCACCGAATTCACTGCGCAGATATACCGTCCCGTGAAGCGCACACTCTTCCGCCTGTGCGGTTGCATCGCTGTATAGCTTCACCACACCTGATGCATTCTGCCCGGACGCTTTATAAAAATGCTCCAGATCTGCTGTAGAAAGAGGACTCAGTTCTCCGGGATTTCCTGACAGTTGAAGCTTACATTCCTTATCAAAGGGGCCCTGTCGTACAGAAGAGATCAGAAGATTCCCATCTCCCCGACTGATCCCGCCCTCCATGGGCTCTACATTTGTCACTGCATTGATGGTAAACCATGCATAGGTAGCGGTAGTCAGAGTCACTGCCAGAATCATGATCCAGAGCAGCGCAAAAAATGCCGACCACTGAAGCTTTCTCCGATTCATCTGACAGTCCTCCTTTCCCACATGTTACCTCATTTTCATTTACATACTATATCTCTGTCCCCGCAAAAGATAAGGCCAGGTTACGGAGAGTCATGGAACACAGATTTCTGGTACAGTCCTCATCACAGCCCTCAAGCCAGATATAGATATCCACCTGTACCGGCTGTCCAAATGCACCCTGATCGCCGCCCTCCACGGAAAACAGTGCAAGGGAATTCTCCTGAAGAATCACTTCCCCGTTCTCCTGGTCATAACTGCAGAAGTTTTTGCTGGTATATGGCGTAAAAGGAAGTGTTGTCCCGTCATCCTTTGAAGAATCCAGCACATATCCTTCCTTCCCGGTTGCTGTATTGTACTCTGCTTCCGGGTTCTTTCCCTCATTGATCTCAAAAATATATTCCGCAGCCTCCGGCTGATCCTTTCCCGGCTTATGCGGAACCAGGCCCACACGGATCGCAGTGGAAATAGGATTATCACTGCTGCTGTCCTCATATCCGATGTCGGACAGATACACATTTGTCTTCTCTCCGTTCGTCCTGATATAGAGACTCGTTTTATAATAATCGCTGTTCTGACTTTCCCCAAAAAGGTTTGCAACCAGCTTCGGCTGATTCTCGCTCCCATCGGTGAACCCAAGTACCTTCTGAAATCCCCCGAGAATACGGTTCGTGGACACCGGGTTTAAATATCCCACAAAAGCCTCCAGGACAGCCGCTGAGCCGTATGCGCCCTCATATGTATTGCTGATCTGCAGAGTAGCACTTGCTCCGGCAGCCATATGTACATTAGTGGTATGCGCCCTGGTATTGTAGATATACCACGCAAAAGTAGCCGTTACCATCGCAAGCAATGCCAGCAGAAGTGCCAGAAATGCGGCAGCCAGTCGTCGTTTCAATTTCTTAGATGTATCCAATATAAACCTCATTTCTTCCAGAGGACGGTGCTCTGTCCGGGATCACCCTGACAAAGGACCGTCCCCTGTCCGTCATCCGTTATTCTAATTTCAGTAAAAATGTATAGGTGACACCTGCATTTAAGTCAAACACTTCTCCGGCTTTTACCGCCTCCTGTTCGCCTTCTGCCAGGTAATACAGCTCCTTTACCTCTCTGCCGAAGCTCTTCATAGAGTATTTTCCGGTCACCTCAGGAACTGTCTGAACAAGAAGCCAGTGTTTTTTTCCTGAAAAGCTTAGCTTCGTCTTTTCCTGAGCCCGGATGTCATCAATTTCTTCTTCCATCTGAGACTGAAACAGAATCGTCTCTGTCCCGCTGATTTCTGCCTCTTCTTCAGACTTTGCCGGTATCACCCGCCAGGAATAAGTGCGGCTTACGGAACCGTCTTCATTCCTGATATCCTCACAAGTCAACTGGCAGCTGTTTCCATATGAATCTGTTTCTCCATCCGGAATCTGCTGGGATCCATCGGAATAATGCAGCAGAAGCCTTGCCGTAATCTGATCCTCCAGGCATGGAAGCATCGCAGCAGGAACCATGTCCAGACCTTCATCCGGCACCAGTTCTGCAGACTCCAGTGTCACAGAAGCTACTGTCTCTGTTTCTGTTTCGGTCTCCGTCACCGCTTCTGTTTGCGTCTCTGTTTCGGTCTCCGTCTCTGTTTCGGTCTCCGTCTCCGTTTCGGTCTCCGTCTCCGCTTCTGTTTGCATCTCCGTCTCCGTTTCGGTCTCCGTCACTGCTTCTGTTTGCGTCACCGTTTCGGTCTCCGTCTCCGTTTCGGTCTCTGTCTCCGCTTCTGTTTGCGTCTCTGTCTCCGTTTCTGTTTCAGATGCAAACTCCATTTCTGTTTCCGGCTCTTCTTCCGGCTGAATCAAGGTAACTTCTTCCGGCAATTCGTCTATTACAGGCTCTCCTTCTGAAGAACTCTCTGTCAGCGGAGCTTCTGTCTGAGGAGCTTCCGTCTGAAGCATTTCCGTCTGAGGAACTTCCGTCTGAGGAACTTCCGTCTGAGGAACTTCCGTCTGAATTGCTTCTGTCTCTGAAGTCTTTTCTGTTTTGAAAATGCTGACTGACAATCCAGGATGTTTCTCAGCCCCGGCAAGTACAATAAGGTATTGTTTTTTCTTGTCCAGCTTTACAGAAATCAATTCATCTGACAATCCCTGAATCTGCTCTTCACGGACTGTAGTCTTCGCCTGCTGCTTTTCGACATCGATCTCATAAATCTTTATTTCCTCAACGCCTATTTTCTGATCCATATACATAGAAATGTTCTCTGTCTCTTTGGAATCGTACAACAGAAAATACCTGTCTTCGTATGCCTCCGGGAAACCACTCTCGCCCTCTCCGATTCTAAGCATCTTCTCTCTCGGCACCAGAAGCTTTTCTTCTCCCAGATCCACCTCCAGTTCCAATATCGGCTCAGTGTTTTCTTCCCACAGTTCTCCATCAAAAGGCTCTGACAGGATACTGTAATCCGGCAATGCATCCGGGTCCGTTATTTCCCAGTCCCCGCCCTCAATAATAATTTCTTCCGTATCCTCTTCTGCCTGTACCTGCCAGATTCCGTCATGTTTCATGCCGGAACTCACCACTGCTGCAGTTAGCAGACTAAGCGAACATAATAATAGTCTTCTTCTTTTCATTTTCTGTCCTCCTTTTGCAATCGTTGAATTCATCTCAATCGAGAAGACTCCAGCGGATTGCAGAGGCGTGCATATGTATGATGTCAACGAAGCTGACGCACACCTCTCAGCAAGAATGTCACCGGCATTCCTGCATGAAATATCTATGCAGATGATACATAATTTCCCCATTATGTTATTTTATATTGTACCGTTTTTCCCTGGAACTTGTCAACTATTTACTTGAATGAGGGGTGCTCGAATCCATTCATATTGACAGGAATCTCAAACACAGATATGATAGAACAGAAAGGCTGCTGAGTTATCATCAGCAGCACGAAATATGTCAATAAAGGAGAATACCATGAATCTAATGAAAAAAATTGTTGTCAGGTACAACAGCATCAGTCTCATCCTAAGAATTCTGGCTGGTATGGTTCTGGGCGTCATTTTTGCACAATTGATCCCCCAGGCTTCTGTAATCGGAGAATTCGGTAATCTGTTTGTAGGCGCATTAAAAGCCATTGCGCCTGTGCTTGTCTTTGTGATTGTTTCCAGCGCACTGGCGCAGGGAAGTTCCAGACTGGACCGCAGCTTCGGAACCGTCATCTTTCTTTATATGCTCACCACATTTCTTGCAGCAGCAATTTCTGTTTTGACAAGCCGCTTATTTCCTCAGACCATCGTTCTGGCTGAAGCAGCTACGGCAGATGTAATTCCTCAGGGACTCGCAGAAGTCATGCATACCCTCCTTGCAAACATCGTCGCCAATCCCTTTGCTTCTCTGATACAGGGAAATTATATCGGTATCCTGATGTGGTCCTGCCTGTTTGGATTTGCCATGAAGAAAATTGCTTCCAATAGCACAAAGGCTTTCCTGGCAGATACCGCAGATGCGGTTTCGCAGATCGTACGCTGGATCATCAACCTGGCACCCTTTGGAATCATGGGGCTTGTATACACCAATGTGACTGGTAACGGCCTTGCCATTTTTACCCAGTACGGAAAGCTTCTGGCACTTCTGGTGGGAACCATGCTGCTGATGGCCTTTGTTATTTCACCCGCAGTCATCTTTTTATATCTGCGCTGCAATCCATACCCACTGGTATTCCGATGCATGAAAGAATCCGGAATCACTGCATTCTTTACCCGAAGCTCTGCCGCAAATATTCCGGTCAACATGGCATTGTGCGAAAAGCTTGGTCTTGACAAAGATATGTACTCCGTTTCGATTCCTCTGGGAGCAACCATCAACATGGACGGTGCGGCCATTACCATCACGATTATGACTCTTGCAGCAGCCAACACTCTTGGAATCGAAGTTTCTCTGCCTGCGGCAATTCTGCTTTCCGTCATGTCTGCACTGGGAGCCTGCGGTACATCGGGTGTGGCCGGCGGCTCACTGCTTCTCATTCCCATGGCCTGCTCACTGTTCGGCATTTCCAATGATATCGCTATGCAGGTAGTAGCTGTAGGATTTATCATCGGAGTAGTTCAGGACTCCGTAGAAACGGCTCTGAATTCAGCCGGTGATGTGGCATTTGCTGCTACTGCAGAATACTACCAATGGCGCAAACAGGGACGACCGCTTCCTGATTTCCTGAGAAAGCGTTAAATTGATAAGCAAACGAAGCTGTCGCTTTAGCGGATGATCATCCGTAAAACGGCAGCTTCATTCCAGTGTATCAGGATCCTTTCACATAAAAGGGCACCGTATCTTACGAAGTTCCTTTTTGATATGCATCCTGCCATGACCTAAGATATTTGTTTTTCCACAAGCCGGGCAAATACTCCCTGCTTCTCCATCAATTCTTCAAACGTTCCCTGCTCAGCAATCTTCCCGCCATCCAGCACAACTATACGGTCACAGTTTTTTACGGTTGAAAGTCTGTGTGCGACCATCAGAACAGTAGCCTTCGTCTGAAAAACAGCATCCAGCACTTTGCTCTGTGTCACATTATCAAGGGCAGAAGTCGCCTCATCCAACAGAAGGATCGGAGGATGAGATGCCAGTGCACGGGCAATCAGAATACGCTGTCTCTGTCCACCGGAAAATCCACCCGTCGCCGACTCTGAAATCTCCGTGTCCATTTCATACGGAAGAGAACGAATCAACTCTTCCAGCTGTGCTTTTCTGGCAGCATCCCAGATATCCTCATCTGTCAGGCTTTCTGAAGTAAATGCAATATTGGAACGCAATGTTCCCGGAAAAATCCGGCTGAACTGAAATACCGACCCAATGTTTTTCCTCACAGAACGATGATTCAATGTCTGCAAAGGTTTTCCATCGTACAGTACCGACCCGGAATCCGCTTTTTCCAGTCCTATGGCAATTTTTAAAAGCGTGCTTTTTCCGCTGCCGCTCTCTCCTACCACGCCAATCTTTTCTCCTCTTTTCACAGAAAATGACACCCCGTCCAGGCATCGCCTGCTCTGGGGATCATAGGAAAAAGTAATGTTCTGAAATTCAATGTTCCCTCTCAGTTTTCTCACATATTCTGCATCTTTCGACTCTTCCATTCTTTCATCCCAGAATGGCTTCATTTGCTCTGCAAGGGGCCTTACCTTAAAAAAAGAACCGAATATGCTGATAATCTGTGATACCGCAGCACTCACAAGGGCATAGGATGACTGAAATGAAATATAATCTGCCCGGCCTACATTAGCCGGTACGGCAATGCCCAACAGCAAAATCACTCCGAAAGAGGTAAGGGCAGACATCATCAAACCATTTAATCTGATTATCACCGGCGTATTATAGTTGTACTGAAGCATTTTCTGGTAATACATGGCCCATTTCGCATAAACCCTGGACTGAGCCCCGGAATTTTTGATCTTTTGCATCCCTTTGATGGCTGCATAGTTGAAATTGGACAATTCCATCGACGTGTTCATTTTCTTTTTCTCATTTTCCGCCGAAGCCTTGCAGCTTGCAAAAGAAATCCCGATTTTAACTGCCAGAATCGCCAGAGCCGGGACTGCCAGTGACGGTGCGAACAAAAACATCTGCGGAATATAAATCAGGGAAAATACCGCCGTCAGCGACATTTCAAAAACGATATCTACCAGAAGTTTTGTCAGGTTCCTGATATTGTTCACTCTCTTTGAAAGACGTCCTGCTGTCGATTTACGGAAAAAGTAATGGGAAAGGAACAGCATCCTTGCCATCACCGCTGCCTGTGCTGCAGTGTTGATCCGAAGTCTCGTTCTTCCCAGAAGGAATGATTTGGCAGCTTTTAAAAATGCAGAAGCAGCACCTGTACCAAGGTACATCAAACCTATCATGATCAGTGGAAAATAAGCTTCTTTTCCCTGCGGCAGCAATTTCTTCAGCACATAATGATTGATTTGGGGAAAAACCGTGGCCAGCATCGCCACCAAAGCCATGAGAATGCAGATCGGCACATAATCTCTCATAGTAAATAATTTCAAAATGAACCGTACAAATCGTCCAAATGTAAATACTTCTTCATTCATTGGGCGATACAATACCACCGCCTGTGATTTCAGCGCCGTTTTTTTGCTGACTCTTCCTGATACTCCATTTGCAAGACAGATGTATCTGTAACCGATAATTGCCGGAAACAACCCGACAGCCTCACCGGTCTCTAAAAATCCAAGCATAACATTGGAGTTATGTTCCCATGTACCGGTCTCCAGCTTTATCATCTCATACATAATGCCTTTCGGTTCCAGGATACGCGACAGCATTTCCTCCAGCGTCTGGCAACCATAGACATAGTCTGAAGAGATATCCCATTGATTCAAAATATAGCAGAGTATCCCCTGCGCATCGTCCAGACTTGTTTCGCGGGAAGACCCCCGTTTTTCGGACTGAAAAAGATTTTCGTCCGCCTGGTGTTCCATTTGGAAGTCCATCTGCTCCCGCTCTAATATTTGCTTTGTATATAATCCCATCACGTTCACCTCATCGTGCGTCAATCAGCTGGCGATAGAGCGTATCATTCTGAGATAGTTCCTCATGACTTCCCCGTTCCACAATTCTGCCGTTCTTCATCACCAGAATCTGATCGCACTGTTTTACCGTAGAAAGCCGGTGAGCAGCCAGAATGCAGGTCGTGCCTTTATCCCTGATTGCCCGGAATACCTTTTCCTCCGTTATTGCATCCAGTGCAGACGTAAATTCATCCAGAAGCATAATCGTAGGTTCCTGGGATAATGCCCTTGCCAGTTCCAGACGCTGGAGTTCTCCACCGGAATAATTGCGGCCATTTTCCAAAACCAGCGCATCGTATGTCTCCCTGTTCTGCATAATCCGGTTGTGAATCTGGGCATCTCTGGCCGCCAGAATCATTTCGTAATCTTCAATGGTTTTATCCCACATTTTCAGATTTTCTTTCATACTGTCTTCAAAAAAGATCAGCTCCTGATCAACAGAACCAACAGAAGAATGAAATACAACATCCGGTATTTCTTCCCGTTTTTTCCCGTCATACAAAATCTCACCGGAAACAGGTGTATACAGACCGGCCAGCATTTTCAGAAGTGTACTTTTACCGCAACCCGTCGCCCCGACAACTGCTACCATCTGTCCCTGTTCAACCCGAAAAGACACATCATCCACAGCCAGCACGTCTCCGGAATTGTAGCGATAAGACAAATGCTTTACTTCCACTTCTCCGTTAAGCTTGTCTGCAGAACCCTGGGTACAAATGAACGTTTCCCCATCCCGTTCCAGAATATCATCCACTCGCTCAATGTCAGAACGCATCATCTGCAAAGACTGCCCGGTTGACATAAAGGATTTCAGTGAGCTCTTGACTTTTCTAAGCATTGCCTGAAAAGCACTCATCATACCCATGGTAAAGTTCCCGTTGATGATGAAAACGACACCCCCGAAAAGCAGCACTGCACTCATCAGATTTCCATATGCTTCACTGATCAGAAACTGGATTGTACTGAGTTTTTGTGTCTTAACCCGAGTGTCACAGTACTCATTCTGAGATCGGACCCATTTCGAAAAAAAGCTTTGTTCGGCACCCATGGATTTAATCGTCTCAATCGTATCCAGTCCGTTTAAAAGCGATGAGTTCATTGCGCCGGAACTCGATCTCTGACTTCTGTAAGCCTCCTCCTTGGTACGCCGCATGTACGCCGAGGAAATCAGATACAGCACTTCAATCCCCAAACACACGGACGCAAGTACCGGCTGATAATAAAACATCATCACCAGGTAAAACAGTGTTGTTACAAAATCACAACATTTAGGGATCAGAATATTAAGCAGAGTACGGTCAATATACATATTCTGATCCAGCCGCTCCATCAGTTCTCCCGCAAAATGCTGTTCAAAAAAATCCATGGGAAGTCTGAGCATTTTTTTATACAGACGAGAGCCGGATTTCGCCGCCAGATTGCGGCTGACACGATAAATACTCAAACTTTCATAGGCTGAAAACAGAAGTCTGATTACAAGAGCAGCAGACATCAGTACCAGCACCGTAACATACCCCCGATGCATCTCGTCTTCTGCCACCTGATCCAGCATCATCTGAACCAAAGCCAGCATTGCCATACTCATAAGAGCACTTACCGCATGTGCCCCGACAATTAATGCAGCAGACTGCCGGATATCAGTCATACGATTCCAGATTCTTTTCCACAGGCTGTCCGGCTTTCCTTCCGGAACGAAATCCACCCCCGGTTTCAGTTCAATTACCTTTCCGGTACATCCACGAAAAAACTCTTCTTCCTTAATGCTGACAACACCTTTCGACGGGTCATTAAGCTTTACTCTCCCCTTCGCAAATCCTGTCACGATCACATAATACTTCTTTTTCCACTGGGCAATGCAGGGCAGTGATACACTTTTCCATTCTTCCTTTTTAACCCGTTTTACCTCACTTTCCAGGCCAAAAAATCCGGCAGCCTCGCACAGCTGCTCCGGAGTAGATCCATTTCTTGTATAAAGACATTTGGAACGTATCTGCTCCATTGGAAGATATTTTTTATAATAAGCAAGCATCATCGCCAGTGATGCCGCACCGTTTTCGCCGCAGTGCATCTGTATGAATACAGGAACCTTCATTTATTCCTCCCTTTCAGGCAAAACAACACCTGACTTCATTGCTTCAGAAATTCTTTGTAATAAGTATTTACAGTCGTTTTATAACCCAATTTCTGCATCTGCTTATACTTTGCCCGATATGTTCGTTCCGATAAAGTACCGGTTGCCGCATAGCGGATGTATTTCTGCATGATTGCATCAATCTTTTTCAGGCCTTTTGTTGTTGTTATCGCAGGAAACGCCCATATTGTCCAGTTCAGCTCATTTTTATTTTCATCTCTGTTAAACAGCACTTTATTTACAATCACGATCATTCTGCGCATTGCTTCCTCATCGGAAAATCCTTTTTTTCTTTTCCGATACAGAATCTTTTCTGCCCTTCTCTTCATCTTTCTGTCTATTTTCACAAGCGAACTATCCGCAATATCAATTTCCCGGCCCGACACCTTAAATCCCATAATTTCAAAAGCTTCTCCCGGCATAATAAACCTTGTCTTTTCCTCGTTAATCTGCAGCCCCTTCTCCTGCAAAATACCTTCCAGCATTTCCCAGCAATACTGCATCTGCTCCCGGGTTTCCGTCAGGATAAAAATATCATCAGAATACCGAGCATAAAAACGGCAGTTTTTACTAAAAAGGAGATCCATATCCATCAAATAAAGGTTGGCAAGAAAATTAGAAAGCGGCATCCCCGGAATCGCACCGAGATGCCCCTTTTTCACAGTTTTGTTTACCGTATACTCCCTCCGCAGCAGAAGCCACCGAATAAATCCGGCAAAAACGGGATCGCCGGAAAATACCTGATCGGTAATCTCAACAAGCTTCTCTTCATCAATGGAATTAAAATAAGATTTCAGATCCGCCCGAATTTTATACCCCTCTTCCAGCCGTCTGATCTTCCTGATACGTTTTACCATCGAAATTGCATTTTGAGACTTTCGAAAAGAATAGAGACTGTCCGCAAATATGTAATCATATACTTCACCAAGAACAAATGTCATATATCTCATTAGAATCCGTTCCTTCAAACTGAACAGATAGATAATACGCTTTTTCGCTCCGAAATGTTTGTAAACCGCTTTTTGTTCCGGAGGTGCAATATCATAATCTCCCGCCGACAGACGTTTAATATCATTTGTACAGCTTTCACTGAAAATATATTCTCTGATCTCTTTCTTTGCCCTCTTAGTCTCTCCAACTGCATTATCCCTGCATTCAACAAAACGTTCTCTTGTCTCATTTTGCAGCATGATTTCAAATATTCCCATGACCTTCTCCTCTATCATGTACTGCTGAATCATACAGTAATTCATAACCTGAAACAAAAGGTCAATGCCAACGAACCTTCGCTGACATTGACCCGCTGAACAGAACTGTAGCATCCACAATTCCTTAAAAAGAAGAAAGGAACATTCTTGAATAACATTAATTCAGATAGTACCATCTATTCATAAGACCATCCGCCTGCAGGATTACTCTAAGGGTCTTACAAATATACCTTACAGGCACGCTTTGTGCGCATCCTTTCTTCTTTTATTAAAATAACACAATTCTTATTTTTTGTAAAGAATTTTGCTGCGTATTCAGCTTATCACTGTGCCATAAACCTGATTTGTTTACGATTTATGATATTGTCAAATCATTGCAGAACCAGTAAAATAAGTAATGAAAACAGGTGATCATCCGTTTGACGATATCAGGAAGAAAGGTACATGCGATGAGGCAAACATTATTTAAAAAACTAAGACCCGCACTTGCAACCGGCGCACTGGCTCTTTTACTTTCTTTTTTGACAGCATGCGCAGGAACAGATATTACAACCGACAACGCCGCTATTGCCAAAACAGCCCAAGATACCGCTGAAACCATTTCAGCTTTAGAAAAAACAACTGCACTTTTTTCAGCAAATAACGAAATAATTTTAGCAGGGATCGAACAGTATTCAGGTAGTCCTTATATTGAATTATATGGTAATGTTCCTCTTTTCTTAGATAAAGAACTGACAACGACTTCTTACGAATATTACAGTGACTTGGATTCACTTGGACGCTGCGGCATGGCATGTGCCTGTATCGGACAAGACCTCATGCCTACCGAAGAAAGGGGTTTAATTGGAAAGATTAAGCCGTCAGGCTGGCACACGGTTAAGTATGATATTGTAGACGACAATTATCTATATAACAGATGCCATTTGATCGGATACCAATTAACTGCTGAAAATGCTGAAGAAAAAAATCTTATAACAGGAACAAGATACCTGAATATTCAAGGTATGCTCCCATTTGAAAATATGGTGGAAGATTATGTAAAAGGAACCGGAAATCACGTCATGTATAAGGTAATTCCTTTGTATGATGGAGATAATCTCATTGCGTCCGGCGTTATTATGACAGCAAAATCAGTTGAGGATGATGGCGACGGAATATCTTTCTGCGTGTTCTGCTATAATGTGCAGCCGGGGATAAATATCGACTACGCTACAGGTGAAAGCCGTCTCGAAGATGTTTCTGCACAGGAAGAAATTACCACAGAGGCCATTACTGATACTACTGAGGCACCGACTGCAGGAGCCCCGGATCCGACATATGTGGTTAATACCAACTCTAAAAAATTCCATGATCCGGATTGTGCAGGCGTTGAGACACTTAAGGATGCGAACCGATGGGATTTTTATGGAACCAGAGACGAATTAATGAATGCCGGATATGTACCATGTAAAAGGTGTAATCCATAAGGATGTGGGAGGATGTGGGATATTGCGACAACAAAGGCTCTAAAAATCCCACAATCTCCTTTCGTGCTTATTCCCTGGTGCGCCTGACACCGCATACAAAAACACTTTCTCTATTCTGAAATACCTTTATTTATCAGAATATTTACCACATTCATTTTATAAACATACGAATAGCTGATGTCATCAGCCAGTAATTGCACCAATCTGATTCCATCCTTTGTCCCGTTTTCTTTGTCATCTGAATTTGCCAGAGGGTTATATAACGGAGCAATATTTCTGATCAGAATCTGAATAGTTTCATCATCTTCGAAGAGTTTTACATCCATCACTCTCTTTCCCTCTCTTTTTTCTTCCATGCCGGGATGCCTGATCATATCAACGACAATCTCCTCAACCGCAAGGGCACTGACCATCCGGATACGTTCCGAAACATTCTTATCTTTAAAGAATTCCTGAACTTTTTCTGATATTCCCGTTGCTTCTTCGATTTTATTATGAATTGTCATTTCACAGATTGCATTTGCATTTTTCACACTGCTGTCAAGGAACAACAGCATTTCAGCAGGTACTTTTACCTTTTTGGACACAATCATCATGATCAGATAAGAGATCAGTAAAACCAGTATAGCGTTTGATGCCATTGCATACCAGATTCCGTCACTCTGAAGCACAGGAATCAGCAGTGCCACAAGAATCGGATAAACCAGTGAATCCGGTGCGGATGCCATATAAATGGACAAGCCAACTCTCTTAGTCGACTCAAAGAAAGATACCAGCAAATACGCAATCAAAACAATCGGCATACTGGCAAGAACAATGACCGTTCCTCTCTGAACGATTGCATTGCCGCTCATATGAAACACACCAAATACGACAGGAGAAAGAAGATATAAAACGATCTCCCAGATTACCGTAATGAACAGACCAATCTTAATGCTCTCCTTCAGAGAATCTATAAGACTGCCCTTATCTCTCGCAGAATACGCAATCCCATATAATGGGGAAGCCGCATAACCCATGCATTGAACAGGCATTTTTCCAAGCTTACGAATATTATTGATTACCGTTACCATCGAAAGCATGACTCCGTCTGAGCCGAATGTTCCCAGAACCAGTCTGTTGATAATGGAAGAAACGATACAATCAAGAATATTATCCAGAGATGACGGACATCCACTCTTCATAATATCGAGAATTTCGGCCGGTTTCAGCATGACAGGCTTTAAGGATAATCCAAATTTATGCTTTTTATACAAGACCATGGCGATTGCCGAATCAACCGCAGATGCACACGCACTGCCAAGTCCCAGACCCATAAGCTTGATCGGAGCAGGAAGCAGACTGATAAAAAGTATGGAAAAGATGATATTAGTAATCACATTAGCCAGATTCGTAATCATTCGGTCTCTCTGAAAGCCCATCACACTGAAAAGCGAACGGAACACACCACCCAGGCCCTGAATGGAAATACACCATGCACAGCACTTAATATATAATACCGCAAGGTTTACAATTTCTTCCGTACTCTTGCTTCCGCCAAAGATCATAACTAACGGACGTGCAATAAAAAATACCAGAAGAGACAGAAGAATGCCCATAATCACAGTAAAATATACACCACCTGCAAACGCCCTCTGCAGCCCCTCTTTATCATTTCTTCCCAGACGCCATGTCATACGAAGCTCTGTTCCATGTATGATGGCATTCAGAAATGATAAAAAAATCAAATATGCCGGTGCCCCGATGGATACGGCAGCAACCCCTGTCGTTCCCGTAAATTTACCGGCTAATAGCGAGTCAATCATAATCATAAGCACATAAACCATGCTTAACGAGAAACACGCAGGCAGCATCTGAATGATATTTCTTCTTAACAACTTACTGTTCTTTGTTACATCAAGACTTGCTTCCATTTTTATCGATCCCCATTTCCTTTTTTATGAAATACAATCGTTCTGTCATAGACAATCTCATAATACGAAGGCCCGACCCCTGTCTGATCCACATAAGCACGAAATGCCATAACCAGCGGATTATCATTATCTGCTCCGTAGAACCTTCCTTTTTCATTTCCTGCAGAGTACTCAATGATTCTTGTGTTCTCATCCATCTGCGTTCTTGCCATTTTGTAAACATAGTAACTGTCTGCATCCCTGCAGTTGTCTCCCAGATATTCCCGGGCAGTTCCAGGATACAGAGAATCGTATACACTGCAGACCCCATTTAGCATCGGCTTTGCATATAATACCGCATTTGAATAATGAGCCTTTCCTGTTGCTGTATGATTTACGCCATAAATCACAATAAAATCGTCATCCGAGTTCAGGGTAAACTCAGGTGTCATCGTATAACTGGTATCACGGTTATCACCCTTTGCGTTAAAATCCGTCATGTATGCCGTAAGCCCTTCCGGAACTGCGATCTCTCCCCCCAGCTCTTCATAGTTGTATTCCTCACTGTATTTTGCAAGGATTGCCCGACGAATGGTATCAAGATTTTCTTCCGCATGATCCAGAATGGCAGCTTCATGTTCGCCGGTTCCCCTGGGTATCATCGTTTCGTTGGCATAGGGATCGGAAGACATCTCTGTCTTTGGTGTGATACGGAAAGCAACAGAGTTTTCCGGGAGCCCGGCAATATACCTCTCGTATTCGTCACGATTCTTCGGCTGCGAAATCCTGCCTATCATGCAGAAGGTATCCTTTCCCTTCTCCAGCCCCATCCTGTATGTCTTCTCCGGGATCGTCATAACATTTATCATCCTCTCAGGAATACCTGCTTTCGTGAGCTGCTCTGTCACCTGTTTTGTCACGGTTTTGTTGGCACTGATTACGATGACTGCTTTTGAACCATAAACATTGTCTCCGTCACATTTTACTCTTCCATCGCATACAGATGTACCAATGGAGCCAAAAATCGGATGGTAAAATCCTGTTTCCTCATTGCCCACCCGGAAATATCCCTTCTCACCCGAGTAGTCCTTCCCTTCCTTCTCCTCCGTAAACATGATGTAATTGATGAAGGAAAAATACTTGCATTCAGGCGGAAGCTCTGTATATAAAACCAAAGCCTCATCCCGGCGAAGTTTATACTGCCATCCTGCCGGTGAAAAAAATGGATTTGCAGGATAGTTTTTCACATCCGGATCATCGTATATGGTTGCTTTCTCATCCTCCCAGCCACGCTCAGCATTCCCTTTTGAAAAATCCTGATTTGGTGCCGGCGGTAAATAAAGAACGGTATATACCGAACCCGCATTATTTCCAAAACAGCTTAACAGTTTACCCTTTGATGCCAGTTCGATCGTATCAAGTTCTTCGAATGAACCCTGCTGTACATAAAAATCACTGTTTTCTAAATTTGCTTTAAAGTCATTCATCCTGCCGTTCAAAACCTGTTCCTCCATTTCTTAATATTCATGCAGTGGTACTATTCTTCTTCATCTTATTTTCATACATACTCTTATCTGCTTTATCAAACAGCACCCGGAAGGAACAGTTCGGGAACTCGGTCGACAGTGCCCATCCACATGCGTAGCTTACCTCCACGAACTGACCTCCTCCATGATGAAGGCGATTAAACTCCTCCACCTCTTCCTGCAGCCGGTTTAAGATCCCCTCTACCTCCTGCCGGGATGCATCATAAATCACTGCCATAAACTCATCTCCGCCATATCTCCCCACAAAGTTTGGCGGAGGCACACAGTTGCGAAGCAGCCTTGCAAAATTTGCGATGAGCTGATCACCAACCGAATGTCCCAACGTATCATTGGTTATCTTCAGATTATTCAGATCAAAAACAGCGCAGGCAACCGGTTTTTCCATCAGTTCCGCATCATGAAAAAATTCTTCGCACCGGCCTTTGTTCGGCAGACCTGTATGCTGATCTGTAAATGCCTTCTGTTCCAGCTGATGGTTCCGGCTTCTTATTCTTACCGCCTCAAAAGAACGAACCAGTATGATCAGTATCATAATCGTAATGTCCACAGCTGTGGCAATTTCCAGATAACGAATCACTGTCGCAATGGACTCCGAATACCGTTCCGCCGATGAAACTGTCTCATCGGCCATTCGAAAATACTGTTCACTCATAGCCACAATATCGGTAGATTCATACCCGAATTCCCGTACACGATAGATTTCCTCTTTTAGTTGCTGCCAGTATTGCATCAGTTCATCCAGATTTTCCTGGTAGACTTCATCATCCAGGCTCACAAGATGATACTTCCCGGTCTCAAACTTCAGCCCGCCCAGGATCTCATCCAGGTAAGCGATGAGTTCATCATTCTTCAGACCCACAAGTTCCAGCTTGACCTCCCGCTGTGTCGCACCTCTGACGATTCCGGCATAATTGATCACCCTCGCCGTTCCCTGCAGACGATTGATCTGAACAATCATCGAAGTCACCAGAACCATCATCACAATGATCAGCACACTCTGAACAATTGTCACGAATGTTCTCCATCTCTTTGCCGTCATACACAATTCTCCCTTTTCTTACTTCGAACTGATTATACTATTCTCTGACAGAATTGTCCATTGCACTTTCTGCAAATGATATCCATTTGAAAATTTTCAACGGCATAAAATCCTGCATGTTCTCATTGTCTTCAAAACATAATTACGCTATAATTGTACTGAGAGAATGATAGATGCGTCTGTTTCAAAATATGAAAGCCGTTGTCAATAAAATACAGAAAGGATTTTCAATTATGCCAAATGAAGCTATACTAAGCAGCGATCGTGATTATACAATCTTTCAATTTGGAAAACATATTATCCGTTTCCGTGTACCTTATTCATTAGAAAAATATACAGAAGTTAAGGAATGGGATAATGGGTATCTGGTAGTCATGGCAAAGTATGCGCACAATGAGAAGGCAGAAGAGGAATATATTGATCTGGTGCCAATATTACAGGCACTCTATTTTGATTCGGATGATTTTTTCAGGCCGATCGAGAAAGTGAGGATTTCCTATGACTGAGATTGTTAAAGTGGCAGATCAAGCGGATATGATTATTAACGGTTATGCTTTTACAAAAGACGATAATGATATCAGGGTTTTGAATTTAAACAATCCTGAAAAAGCTGTGGTTCTGGACAGTACCGGAAATGTACTCGAAACAAGTATGGATGATATAGAAATTCATATTGTGAAAAGATATCTGGAGAATAACAGGGAGTTTATGGAGGAATAATATGCCAAAGTACTATGAATTTAAGGTGGCTGGATATTATCTCTATTTTACATCGTTTTGTGTAATTGAATGCATGCATGTCCATGCCAGCGACAGAAAACTGACAGAAACAGGCTCCGCTAAATTTTTTGTAAAAGAAAATGGGGATACAGTGCTTCAGAACAGAGGACTCTTGAATGAGAGAGAGATTAAAAAGATTCAAAGCTTTATAAAAAAGAATTATCAGGAAATGTACTTAAAATGGGCATCTTATAGTCAGGAAGGATTTTACGGAAAGTAAAATGAGAAACGGGATGTTAGAATATAGAATTGGGAGAACTTCTTCTTGAAGCAGATTGATTATTCCGGGCTATTACATCAAGAATGATGGATGATTTTTTCATCTTATCAAGTAATGCCATTTTTACCCATAACAACATCGAAGATTTTACCTTTGCAACTGACCAGAATCCAACTGCACCCACAGATCCATCTACAGAAAATGATCTTTTGCAGATCGGACGTACCGTAGGTACACTGGTTCAACTAAAATTATCAAATCATTCAAACAGAACAACCACGGAGGTGTTTGATATGTATGCTCCAGCAGATTCTGGTTTTATAAAAACCAGTATTCCTATAAAAAATACATGCTGTGAATTTGGTTACCCGGTTTCCAGATCTCAGGCAAGAAGGCTCTGTAACAGACTGGATGAATTTGAAGAAGTTACTTTTGATTTTAAAGATGTAACAGAGATTGGTCAGGCATTTGTACATGAAATTTTCGTTGTATACAAACGCAATCATCCAACATTAACTATCAATGTACGGAATGCAAATGACGTTATCATGTCAATGATCAATCGTGTTCTCAAAACAAATGAACAATCCTAAGCTCAATCAAAGACCCCGCTGCAAGCAACGGAGTATCAAGCTTGTAGCGCTGCAGAGCAGCGGGGTATTTGACCCTCGCGGCAGTCGCCAAATATCCGCACAAGTGCGGCTACTTGGCTCGTTGCTCGCGGGAATAAAGTACACCGGTGTTGTACCTGAATATATTTTAATGCCCCCCGTCTTCCCAGACAAGAACAAATATTAAAAAATGATATCGTTTTTCTATTGTCTGGCATCGAGAAACCATATACCTTTTACCACAAAACCTGTTGTCCCACATATCTGCGACAAACCGGCTTTCTCATCATTGATGAGATAAGCCAGTTTATTTACGATTCGTTTATGTGATTTTTATAAAGTTTATGTTTTCTTTCGGGTGCCTTGTTTTCTTTCAGGTGACTGACACCGTCTGGAATACCCCATATGACTGTGAAAACTCAACATTTTCCCCTTGAAAAACCAGATCGGGAATGTTATGATCGATGTGTAAAGGTGCTGCCGATAGACGACTAGACCCTTATTACTTTAACCAAAAAAACGATCGCAGTGGTTGGGGAACTAACGGCGGTCGTTTTTGCTTGTGTTTTTATGTTCTTCTTCTTCTTTCTTGCGATCTAATCTTTCGATTTTTTCCACAAGCTTTCCAACTGCAACTCCGGCTCCAAAAACTGCGAGAATAAATCCTGCCAGTGTTATGTAATCCATCATCATAATCGCACCACCCTCCTTTCTGGAGGGCTTTTCTTACATCCCTCCTTGTTCAGAAGGGCCAGCCGCCTACCGTTATGGCAACACCTTGTCTCTTTCGAGACATTAATATCTTAACACACCTCTTCTTACCAAACAAGAACAAACATTCGAGAATGATATATATTTTCTATTGTCTGACATAGAGAAGTCATATACTTGTTTACCACAACACCTGTTGTCCCACATATCTGCGACAAACCGGCTTGCTCCCCATACATGAGATAAGCAGGAACTGCCTGCCCCACACATTTTCACGGCATAAAATCCTGCATGTTCTCATTGTCTTCAAAACATAATTACGCTATAATTGTACTGAGAGAATGATAAATGCGTCTGTTTCAAAATATGAAAGCCGTTGTCAAGTAAGCGCTTAATTCTTGGGTAGATAGACATTTGCCTAATTCAAGCTCATAATGA
>JAEDFS010000027.1 GCA_016297895.1 Marvinbryantia sp. | reverse complement strand
CCCACGTATCTAGCTTGGAAGGCTAGTGTTCTACCATTGAACTACACCCGCATATTTTTTTCGCATCAATGCCTGCTTTTGTTCCGACCAGTCGGGGTGACAGGATTCGAACCTGCGACCTCCTGGTCCCAAACCAGGCGCTCTAGCCAAGCTGAGCCACACCCCGATTGTTGCAACAGTGCAACCCTTAATTGACGCAAAATGAATTATATTACAGTGTTTCCAAAATGTCAACAACTTTTTTTAATTATTGAAGAAATTTTATTTCCGCATGTATTTTCTCTTCTTCATCAATTTCCATTATGATATAACTGGGTTTTCTGCCTTCCTGTCTCGGATAGGAAAGACTGCCCGGATTCATGATGATCAGACCGTCATGTTCCTCTATTCTGGGCTTATGTGTGTGCCCATACATGGCGATATCAAATTCTCTGGCTCTTGCTTCCCTACGCAGCATTTTTGTATCAAGAGACACATAGTAATAATGTCCATGAGTCAGCAGCACTTTGTACTTGCCGAGCATGATCTCTTTTTCTCTGGGCAGATCCCACATAAAATCATTATTTCCCGCTACCATATCAACCGGGCATCCTGCCGCCTGTATGATGTAATTCCGGCTTTCTTCCACGTCCCCCAAGTGAATCAGTCTGTCTATGGGACCTTCTTTTTCAAGAACCGCACTTAAATTTTCATCTCTTCTGTGTGTATCACTGACAATCAGTATTTTCATCCCTGAATCTCCTGTAACAGTTTATTCTTCAATTGTTCTTTCATTTCCCGAAGTGCTTTTCCTCTATGACTCAGTTCATTCTTCTGCTCAGGAGAGATCTCTGACGATGTACATCCGCATTCATCCAGCCAGAAAATAGGATCATAGCCAAATCCATTTTCCCCGGCGGCGGAATATGCGATCTTTCCTTCCATGACTCCGCAGCTTGTGAGCACTTCACCTCCCGGCAAAGCCGCTGCAATAGCACATACAAAACGCGCTGTCCTTTTTTCTTCCGGCACATTCTTCATAAGCTCCAGTATTTTTGCATTTTTGATCTCATAAGGAGTCGTTTCTCCCATATACCTGGCCGAGTAAATGCCGGGTGCCTTATCCAGGAAGTCAATCTCCAGTCCGGAATCATCTGCCAGCACCACGTCCCCGGGGCAGAGTTTCTGTACTGTTTTGGCTTTGATCAGAGCGTTTTCTTCAAATGTACTCCCATTTTCTACAACATCCGTCTGTATCCCGGCCTCTTTCATCGACAGGACCGGAAGGCCGAGATCTCCCAGAATCATTTTTATCTCTTTCATCTTGCCCTGATTTCCAGTAGCAAACACGATACGTTCTATCACAGGTTTTCCTCCATCCTTCTTCCTCGATAGGTTACATATGCTTTCAGGCACACATTGCACCCATGCTCTGCCTCAGTTCTGGTCCAAACAACACCATTATGGCTAATATAACCCTCTCCGTCAGAAATATCAACTGTTTTTGTAGATTCATCTGCCGCATATTCCGTAGCAGCCGGGTATAGCGCATCCGGAGTATGTATCTTGATTGCGATCATATACTCACATCCGGGATTCATTTCAAAGGGTTCATCAAGCTCTACCGTATAATATCCGGGATTTTTCAATTTCCCCTGCGCAGCCGGCTTTTCCACCAGAAGATCAGGCATTTCTCCTTCCTTTTCCAGAACATATATACTGTATTCCGTATTTTTCCCTACTGCATAAAACCCTGCTGCAGCCAGGTTTTCTTCTCCTTCCGCCTGATAGACATTTGCAAACCAGCAGTCGCTGTCTCCATACCCCAGCTGCCCCACCCATCCGCAGAGATCTGTCTCATACAGTCTGTCATAATTGTCCGTTTCCCCAATCCGGGTATATGCGATTCCATTTTTTCCAATATTTGCATCTTCATAAGACACATAAAAAATACCATCGTCTCCAAACCCTTCACCCCAGCTGTTCTGGCAGAGAAATGCACCGTTCATTCTCACATCCGCATTAAACTTTTCTGCGGGATATTCATCATCCCATCCTATGATCAGCACATCATGGTTTGCCTTTTCCTCTCCGTTATAGCAGTAGGAATACTCCAGCTGATTATAATACACAGATGTGCTGAACTCATTTTTCAGATCCATATATATGGAGGACTGTACGGCTCCATACTGAAAAACCGCTTCTTTGACAGCCTCATAATCTTTGTCCTTCAGCATCTGCATTTCCTGCACATGCACCGCCGGAGAGAGCCCTTCTGCCGTCACTCCATCCCCATAAGGATCCTGGGATTCCAGAACCGGTCCCTGCCATCCGGAAAGATATGCCATGACCATGGTGTAATCCCCGCCGTCATTTTGTTCTTTCGAAAAATGATTATTAAGAGACATATGATCTGCGGAAAAAACAAGCGATCTCCCCGGAAGCAGCCCAGCCTCCAGCGCTGATGTTGCCGCAACTGCCCAGCAGGTACCAAGAGCACCCTGATTTTTCACTTCCGGGCCACGTCCGTACTCTCTGCCATCATAGCGTACGGGAAGCTCCTCTCCTTTTTCCGTCTCAGCCGTCTGTACTTCCTGTTGTGTCTGAAGTTTTTCTTCCCCGGCATTTTCCATCCTGCAGAATACTTCCAGGCCTAACCCAATGCTCAAACAGATCAGTATCAGTCTGAGCAGCCGTTCTATTCCCTTGACCAATCCATTCACCTGTACTTTCCTGTCTCTTTCTGCACTTTTCCGGGCGGTTTCGGTCCCATGAACTGATAAAAATACGTTTTCATCATACCATTATAAATTTTTCGGTTCTTATCTGCTTTTTTCCCGATATATTTTTCCGCCTCATCATAGGCAGTGATCACAAATTCAGACCAGGAATCCAGTCTCGCAAAGCTTTTTCCGATTTCCCGATACAATCCCGGCAGATTCTCCTTTTCCTCGATTCTTTCTCCATAGGGCGGATTGGTAATAACAAAACCATACTTTTTCGGATGATTCAGCTCGCTGACAGGGCGCTGCTGAAAATGAATCAGGTGATCCACTCCGGCTTTTCTGGCATTCTCCCTGGCTGCCTTAATGATCGTACCGTCAATGTCATATCCCTGTATGTCTGTCTCCGCATTCTCATCCACCATCTCTCTGGCCTCATCCACTGCATCATACCACAGTTTCTGGCTGATCAGGTTCGTCCATTTTTCAGAAAGGAAGCTGCGGTTCATCCCTGGTGCAATGTTTGCTGCCATCATTGCCGCCTCAATAGGAAAAGTACCGCTTCCGCAAAATGGATCCACAAGGATTCTGTCTTTTTTCCACGGCGTCAGCATGATCAATGCGCTGGCCAGTGTTTCGGTAATCGGTGCTTTGCTCGCCAGCAGACGATATCCTCTTTTGTGAAGGGATTCCCCCGAAGTATCAATCCCGATCACCGCTTCATCTTTCATAAAAAATACCCTCACAGGATAAGATGCCCCTGTCTCTTCGAACCATTCCTTATGATAAACACTTTTCAGTCTTTCCACCATTGCCTTTTTCATAATAGACTGAATATCTGTAGGACTGAACAGTTTACTTTTAATGGAAGTTGCCTTCGCCACCCAGAACTTTCCATCTTCCGGAATATACGCTTCCCATGGCAGCGCTTTTGTTTTTTCAAACAATTCATCAAACGTCTCTGCATGGATCCTCCCCACCTGAAGAAGAACTCTTTCAGCCGTCCGGAGAAATACATTTGCATAACAGATCGCCTCCATATCTCCGATAAATGTCACTTTTCCGTCCTCTACCCGGCTGATCTCATATCCAAGATCCAGGATCTCTCTTTTTAATATTGCCTCCATACCAAAGTGGCAGGGTGCGATCAATTCCACTGTCGTCATCCGATACATTCCTTTCTCACGCAGTTCCTTTGTTTTATATTAATGTGGAATCCCCTGCGGTGTCAATACATCTCCGTCATTTTACCCCGGTAAGCCTGAATTCCTCCTACTACTGTTTTTACCCGATATCCCTGTCCCGCCAGCTCCTTTGCTGCTGACAGACTGGTTCCTCCCCGCTCACAATAAAGGATCAGCCACATGTCAGCCGGAAACATACAGCAGGTCTGCAAACGTTCATAAGGAATGTTGACTGCATTTTTCATATGATATTCCATATATTCCTCCGGCGTGCGTAAATCAATGATCAAAGCGTCGGGATCCGACACATATCGATCCAGTTCTCCGGGCGGAATCATTTCAAAATTCATGTCGTCCTCCTGTCCCGTTTTATGGTTCTCTCTATACTATCACTATATTCTGTCCGTATCTTTCTGTGCTTTTCAACGCAAAACCCGGGCATGGAAATTTCCACGCCCGGGTTTTGCTGACATTTTTCGTCAATTTTCTTAATAATTGCAGTCCGTTTCGTAATCAGAAGTTGTTTTTGTATTTTTCGCATTGGAAGATCTGTTCTGCGCCTTATTTGAGCTTTTTGCTTCATTGGTACTATTTGTTGTGTTTCTGGCATTCTGTGTTCTACCAGTGGTTGTATTTGTGTCCTGCATGTTTTTATTCTTCGTCATGATAGAGACCTCCTAAATTGTTAATTTTCAGTTACAACCATTATTATTCCGTAACATTTTCAAAAATATGTATTGCATTTTTTTCCAATTTATATTATAATGCTTTTCGTAAGAGGTAATTCCTTTTACGAACCCCTTATTAATTATTTATACTCCCCTCGAAACAGTCGGTAGCTCCCCTACCGGCTGTTTCACTTTTCTCATAGAGTTCCGCCAGAGGAACTCCCGCGCCGAGCGCAGTCGTGCAAACGGCATCTTCTTATCGCACAAGTGCGCATCCCACGGATGGTTTTTATGTGATAGGAAATGGAGTAATTTCCTATCACATAAAAAGAATCCCGCTTTCGCAGGATTCTTTTTTATCTCTTATTTTACTTCTCTGTAAATGATGTCATCTCTTCCCGGTCCATTGGAGATCATCGTAATCGGGAATCCGATCTCTTTTTCTACAAATTCGATATAGTTCCTGCAGTTTTCCGGCAGGTCTTCGTATTTGCGAATACCGCGGATATCTTCCTTCCAACCCGGCAGAGTCTTCAGAACCGGTTTTGCCTTCTCCAGTTTTACCGTAGTCGGGAAATCTGTGGTCACTTCGCCATCGATCTCATATCCGACACATACCGGAATCTCATCCAAATATCCCAGCACATCCAGTACCGTAAATGCCACATCCGTGGTTCCCTGCATACGACAACCGTATTTGGAAGCCACACAGTCAAACCATCCCATTCTTCTGGGACGTCCCGTGGTTGCTCCGTATTCTCCGCCGTCTCCTCCTCTTCTGCGAAGTTCATCGGCTTCCTCTCCAAAAATCTCACTGACAAACGCACCTGCACCTACCGCACTGGAGTAAGCCTTCACAACGGTAATGATCTTCCTGATCTCATAAGGCGGAATGCCTGCACCGATTGCCCCGTAGGCCGCAAGAGTAGAAGAAGATGTAACCATCGGATAAATTCCATGATCCGGATCCTTAAGAGAGCCAAGCTGACCTTCCAGCAGAATCGTCTTCCCTTCCCGGATCGCATTCCACAGGAATGCAGATGTATCACACACAAAAGGCTCGATCATTTCTTTGTATCCGTGAAGCTCTTCCAGCAGATCTTCCGGTTTCAGAGCCGGTTTGTGATAAAGATGCTCCAGAAGAATATTCTTCTGTTCGCATACACGCTGTACTTTTTCCTTCAGTGTCTCCTCATCAAACAGCTCGCTGACCTGGAAACCAATCTTTGCGTATTTATCTGAATAGAATGGTGCGATACCGGATTTGGTAGAACCAAATGATTTTCCGCCCAGACGTTCTTCCTCACACTGATCAAACAGGATGTGATAAGACATGACCATCTGCGCCCGGTCAGAAACCAGGATCCTGGGCATCGGCACATTTCTGTCCACAATACTCTTGATCTCATTCATCAGCACCGGAATATTCAATGCCACACCATTTCCGATAATGCTGGTGGTATGATCGTAAAATACTCCGGACGGAAGTGTATGCAGTGCAAATTTTCCGTAATTATTCACAATGGTATGACCCGCATTGGCCCCACCCTGAAATCTTACGATAATATCCGCTTTTTCTGCAAGCATGTCGGTAATCTTTCCCTTACCTTCGTCTCCCCAGTTCGCTCCCACTACTGCCTGTACCATAATATCCTCCGTTCACAGAGACGGTTCTCCTGCACCGTTCTCTGATTCTATAATGCGGCAGCTCTGCTGCCCGTAACTGCTCTGCTGCAACACCGATATGCATCACAACAGCGGCTGCGAAACCGCAGCCACAGCTGTATTATACAAGATTCTTTTCGGAAACGCAATTGTTATTTATACATTAATCTCCGCTTTCATGCCCAGAAGCTCTTTATTCTCTTCCAGAACAGGAGCTGCCACATTTTTCAGGAACACTTCCACCTGTCTCGGCGCACGTCCCACATATTTTGCCGGATCCATAGTCTTCTGCAGCTCTTCCAGTGTAAGATTAAATGCCGGATCTGCTGCGATCAGTTCCAGAAGGTTATTTTCTTTCCCTTCCACTTTTACATTTCTTCCGGCTTCCATGGACAGTTCACGGATCCTCTCATGAAGCTCCTGACGGTCTCCGCCGGCCTTTACGGCATCCATCATGATATTTTCTGTCGCCATGAAGGGAAGTTCTGCCATCAGCTGCTTTTCAATTACTTTCGGATATACCACCAGACCGTCTACCACATTGAGGCAGAGATCCAGAATGCCATCCACCGCAAGGAAGCCCTCCGGAATGGAAAGGCGCTTGTTTGCAGAATCATCCAGGGTTCTCTCAAACCACTGGGTAGCAGATGTGATCGCCGGATTCACCGCATCACAGATTACAAATCTGGACAGGGAAGCGATTCGCTCACTTCTCATGGGATTTCTCTTATACGCCATAGCTGAAGAGCCGATCTGTGTCTTTTCAAAAGGTTCTTCCACCTGTTTCAGATGCTGCAGCAGTCGGATATCATTGGAAAACTTATGCGCACTGGCTGCAATTCCTGCCAGGATATTCAGCACTCTGGTATCCACTTTTCTGGAATAGGTCTGTCCTGATACCGGATAGCATTCCCTGAATCCCATTTTTTCTGCGATCATCGGATCGATCTTATCAATGGTCTCCTGATCCCCGTCAAACAGTTCCAGGAAGCTTGCCTGTGTACCGGTGGTTCCCTTGCTGCCCAGAAGCTTCAGAGTACTCATCACATAATTGAGATCTTCCAGATCCATCAGAAATTCCTGCATCCACAGAGTCGCACGTTTTCCAACTGTGGTAGGCTGAGCCGGCTGGAAATGAGTGAAAGCCAGTGTGGGGAGATTCTTGTACTCATCGGCAAATTTTGCCAGCTCTGCGATCACATTTACCAGTTTTTTCCTCACCAGCTTCAGCGCCTCTGCCATCACGATAATATCCGTATTGTCTCCCACATAACAGGATGTGGCACCCAGATGAATGATTCCCTTTGCTTTTGGGCACTGCACTCCGTATGCATATACATGAGACATGACATCGTGACGAACGATTTTTTCTCTTTCCCTGGCAACCTCATAGTTGATATCATCTGCATGGGCCTTGAGTTCATCGATCTGTTCCTGCGTGATATTCAGTCCGAGTTCTTTTTCTGTCTCAGCCAGGGCGATCCACAGCTTTCTCCAGGTACGGAATTTCATATCCGGAGAGAAAATATACTGCATCTCTTTACTGGCATACCGTTCTGATAATGGGCTTTGATATCTGTCGTTCATATATCTTCATTTCCTCCACTGCTCGTAATTTGCTGTTTGCACAGTTTTCTTTATCTTCTCACGTTCCGGAACGCAAGTCAACTGATTTTCTTAAAGAATACTTTTCAAGTACGCCTTCCTTAAGCATCATATTCTCCCCTGATATCCTCTTCGGGCGGCTCCATGGGATACTTTCCGGTGAAACAGCCATGACAGATCGGAATACCGTCTACCATTTCCTGCAGTCTTTCCAGTCTCAGGTATCCAAGACTGTCAGCTCCGATCTCCTGTCTGATCTCTTCTACTGTCCGGTTGTAAGCAATCAGCTGTTCTCTGGCAGGTACGTCCGTTCCGAAATAACAGGGCCATAAAAAGGGCGGAGAGCTGACTCTCATATGAACTTCTGTGGCTCCCGCATCCCGGAGCATCCTTACGATCCGGTCACTGGTCGTTCCTCTGACGATGGAATCATCGATCATGATCACTCGTTTTCCTGCTACTGCTTCCCTCAGCACATTCAGTTTGATCTTCACGCTGGATTCCCGGTTGCTCTGTTTGGGTTTAATAAAAGTGCGCCCCACATAACTGTTTTTCACAAATGCCGTTCCATAGGGGATCCCTGACTGGAGAGAATATCCAAGTGCCGCCGCATTTCCGGACTCCGGCACCCCGACTACCAGATCTGCATCTACGGGAGAATCCATGGCCAGAAACTTTCCGGCTTTGATACGGGATCCATATACGCTGACTCCGTCAATATGGCTGTCCGGTCTTGCAAAATAAATATATTCAAAAATACACCTTGCCTGCTGCTCTTTCGGAATACACATTTCTTTATAGGAAGCAATTCCGTCTTTTGTTATGGCAACCACTTCTCCCGGCTCCACATCCCGGATATACTCCGCTCCGATCGTTTCAAGTGCGCAGGTCTCTGACGCAAGAATGTAGGCATTGTCCCGTTTTCCGATGCAGAGCGGTTTAAATCCATAGGGATCTCTTGCACCGATCAGTTTCCGTGGAGACATGACTACGAGAGAATAGGCTCCCTTTATCTTTTTCATGGCATTGATCACCGCAGACTCTACATTCGGCGTTTTGATTCTCTCCCTGGCGATATGATATGCGATCACCTCCGAGTCAATGGTTGTCTGAAAAATAGCTCCGGTATATTCCAGTTCTCTTCGAAGCTCCCGGGCATTGATCAGGTTTCCATTGTGGGCCAGGCCCAGCGTACCTTTCACATAATTCAATACCAGCGGCTGGGCATTTTCCCTGGAGCTGGCCCCTGCTGTGGAATAACGCACATGGCCTACACCGATATCTCCTTTCAGACTCTCCAGAGCGCCTCCCACAAATACTTCATTCACCAGGCCCATACCTTTTATGGAACTGACCTTTCCTTTCGGACCGTTCGTCTCACTGACCGCAATACCGCAGCTTTCCTGCCCCCTGTGCTGCAGGGCAAACAGTCCGTAATAGATGGGAGCTGCCACATCTCTTCCGTCCAGATCATACATTCCGAAAACGCCGCATTCTTCTTTTAATTTTTCTTCTGTTTCCATCTGCTGATGTACTATGCTTTCGTCCATATTTCCCTCCCGTGAATAAAAAAAGAGCCCAGCAAAAGGTTCCCTTACATCTTCGTAAAAACCTTTTCCAAACTCTTAACCTATCCTTTTTCTGTCTTATTCGGAAAAATTCCCAGAATCATTTCTATTATACCTTACTATTTTAAAAAAAACAACCCGGCAGGAAAAATTTCCTTTACTTCATTACTTTACTATGGTAATATACTAAATATATTTCAAACGAACAGATACTGGAGGAGATTTATTATGAAGAAAAAAATTGCTCTTATGTTATGTGCCGGTATGCTGATGTCTATGACATCTTACGTCGGTGTTGCTGCGGAAGAAGAAATGGTTTATGCGGTTGAGGCCGGTTCCGCCGGTGAAGCTGCAGCAAAAGAAAACGGATTTGAATACAACTCCGTAGCATCCCAGGCAGATGCACTGATGGAAGTAGCTTCCGGTACTTCAGATGCTGCTATCATCGACCTGTTAATGGCAGGCGCCATGATCGGAGAAGGAACCAGCTACCCGGATCTGGTACACACGGACGAGCTGACTACAGAAGAATACGGAGTGGGATGCCGCAAGGGTTCTGATCTTGCAGCATACATCAACGGCGTATTTGCTGAAAGCTATGCAGATGGAACTATGAAAGAGATCGCTACTACATACGGCGTACAGGAATCTCTGGTAGAACAGCCGGAAGCAGAGGAAGCCGCTGAAGCTGCCGAAGACAGTGATGTAGCATATATCCAGGAAAAGGGAAGCCTTATTGTAGGTATCACGGATTTCGCTCCCATGGATTATAAAGATGAAAAAGGCGAATGGATCGGCTTTGATGCTGATATGGCCCGCCTGGTCGGCGAAAAACTCGGTGTGGAAGTAGAATTCGTAGAGATCGACTGGGATAACAAGATCATGGAGCTGGATGCTCAGAATATCGACGTTGTCTGGAACGGTATGACCCTTACAGATGAAGTAAAAGCAGCTATGGAATGCACCAATCCCTACTGCAACAATGCACAGGTAGTGGTAGTTCCCGCTGAATAATCTCTGAACATATTTTACCGTACAGAAAGGCAGAGAATTTCATTTCTCTGCCTTATACCATGTTACCTAAGGAGAAGTTATTATGCTTTGGACTGTAACACAAACGCTGCTTACGGGTCTGGCAACGACATTCCAGATCTTTATTTTTACACTGATCTTCGCTCTTCCCCTGGGACTGCTCCTTGCCTTCTGCACCATCAGTCGTTTTAAGCCGCTTCGTTATCTGATGCAGGTGCTGGTGTGGATCATTCGGGGGACACCTCTGATGCTTCAGCTGATCATCATCTTTTATGGACCGGGTCTCTGGCTTGGGAAGAATATCTGGGGAGGAAATGAAGCAGGCCGCATCACAGCTACAGTGGTTGCCTTTACGATCAACTATGCCTGCTATTTTTCCGTTATTTTCCGGGGCGGTATCGAAGGTGTACCGATCGGACAGCGGGAAGCCGGACAGGTACTGGGTATGACAAAAAGTCAGATCTTTTTCAAGATCACTCTGCTCCAGATGATCAAGCGGATCGTCCCGCCCATGTCCAATGAAATTATTACTCTGGTAAAAGATACGGCTCTTGCCCGTACCATCGCCGCTCAGGAACTGACCTTTGCCGGATATTCTTTTATGAAGTCTGCCGGTCTGACCTGGCCATTGTTCTATACCGGAATTTTCTACCTGACTTTGGTCGGACTTCTGACACTGCTGTTTAATTTGATTGAGAAAAAACTGAGCTATTTCAGATAAGGAGGCATCCCATGGCAATATTGGAAGTGAATCATATTGAAAAACACTTTGAAAAGACCAAAGTACTGGAAGATGTCAGCTTTCAGTTGGATGAAGGAAAAGCCATCGCCATCATAGGGTCATCCGGCTCAGGAAAAACAACTCTGCTGCGCTGTCTGAACTTTCTGGAAACACCTGACCGCGGAACCATCGCAGTAAAAGGAAATGTTCTGTTTGACGCTGCCAGACCTGCTTCGGAAAATGAAAAGGATATCCGCACAAAGCGCCTCCATTTCGGAATGGTGTTTCAATCCTTTAACCTGTTTCCCCAATACACAGCTCTGGAAAATGTTACCCTTGCCGAACGGCTTCTGGCAAAGGAGAAACCAGATTTCAAACAGAACAGAAAGCAGATTGTGGAACAGATCGAACTGCACGGTATGAAACTGTTAAATCAGATGGGTCTATCGGAACGTGCCTGGCATTATCCGCATCAGCTTTCCGGCGGTCAGCAGCAGCGCGTAGCCATTGCCAGGGCACTGGCTTTACAACCGGATATTCTCTGCTTTGATGAACCCACCTCAGCTCTGGATCCGGAGCTGACCGGAGAAGTCTTAAAAGTGATCCGGGGCCTGGCTGAGTGCAAGACCACCATGATCATCGTTACCCATGAAATGGCATTTGCCCGGGATGTGGCAGATCAGGTCATCTTTATGGACGGAGGTCTGATCGTAGAACAGGGAATTGCAAAGGAAGTCATCAATCATCCAAAGGAAGAACGTACCAAACAGTTTTTATCACGTTATACAAAGGGTTAAAAAGAACTGCCATCCTGATTTCGTCACAGGACGGCAGTTCTTTTTAGCTGATTCTCAAATATTCTTCTTTTAATTTTTCAATCATTTTTTCGGGATCCTCGCACTTCCACTGAAGTGCCGTCTCCGTTTCCTGTCCCTCCAGCATCATCGCCTTTGTCTCATCTTTTAACCGGTGAGCCTCGGTGCGGTCCGCTTTGATCTCCGCCAGGCGTTCCAGATAAGCCCGTTCCGGAAGGAAAAGCGGCAGCAGACGGAGATATTTCTCATATACTTTTTTTGATTTCAGGACCTGGTAAGACTGCCAGAGACACTGAGCAGCCTCCTCAAACCGGAACATCCGGGCATAAGCGCCTGCCATGCTTTCAAGCACCGAAGCGTAAAACTGAATACCCAGCCTTCCCGGACTCCGGTGTTCCAGAATCTTCTCATATTCTCCGATCGCACTGACATACATCCCATAATTTGTGAGATAATCTGCCTTCATCTTCCGTCTGGTATCCTGCGGCTCGATCTGAATATCCTGAAGCTGTTCCCGGAAATACTTAAGCTGCTCTTCTTTCAGATATCCGCACTCCTTAAAGACCGGCATCAAAAAGGAGACCAGATCTTCTCCTTTTTCCAGAGAACGGGTCAGTATTTTTGACAGTCTTGTCAATCCCAGTTCTTCCCCGATCCAGATACAGAGCTTCTGATTGATAATGGTCTCATCGATCAGATAGACATTTTCGCTGAGATAATAGCACAATTCTTCAATGGAATAGATAGAGATTCCTATGCTCTCGATCTCAAAGGGCCTCCTTGCCCGGGGTGTCCTGCAAAGATAATAACCGCTCATCTGTACCTCCTTTCTCAGTTCAGTTTCAGCGTGCTTTCCCATGATAATCCGGATGGCGGGAAAAACTCGCCAAATCCAAGATCACGAAGTATGATTCTGCATCGGTCTGCAGCCGTGAAAGCAGCTTTCATCTGCAGTCTGGTGGTTCTTGCCGGTCTCTTTGGCAGATTTTTCAGCTCGATCGTATAACTGGAAACCGGTCCTCCCAACATGGATTTTGCATAAATCACAATCTCTTCTGTCTCATCCAGCATGAATTCACAGGTATATTCCGCATCAAACCAGTTTACGCCTGCACCGATCAGCAGGTAATTCGTAAGCTTCCCCCTGATCTCCATTTCCATACTGATATTATACTCTACCATATCCTCACTTTTGTACAGAAATCCGTCCAGAGTCTTAATGATTCCCAGATGCTGACATGCCCCGAAGCAGGCCCCTTTTGTATACAGGTTTCTTCCCTGAAACACATGACGTTTTCTGCAGAGAAACGAAAGAGAGTTCACTGCCCAGGTTTTATCAAAGCTGTCCCCAACCAGAAACGTGGAGGAAACGTTGGATTCCGCAAAGGTACGACGGATCAGTTCCAGAAAGAGTTCGTCCCTCTTCCGGTTCCATTCTTCCCCGCCAATCCGTTTTCTGTTTTCCAGAGACAGCACCTCCCCGGGAGTCACCGTTACAAGAGCGGGACGGGTCCCGTAATCTGTCTCCAGCATATAAGAAGAGATCTTTGACTCTTCATATTCAAACAATGCCACCTTATGGGACCACAGATCCCTGCGTTGATTTAAGGTATAACAGAACAGGCTCTCCCGATGAGTCTGAAGCCATACATTTTCCCGATTCATTCCCAGCATCTCACAGGCATTTCTCACTGCCTCGATCCAGGGAGCGCATATTTCTTTCATCGTGACCATCATATAGACCTGCTGCATCTCTGTGGCCGTACGGACAAAAGAAATACAGGTCTTCAAAAAATTAGCCAGACTCATGACCCCAAGATCCATTGCTTCCTCTATGACCGAAAACAGATCCTGCGGGGTTGGAATCAGATATTTATCCTGATTTTCCATGATACTCACGGTCTCCGGTTCCATATTTCTTTCACTGTAATATGAGATCTGCGAAAACTCCCTGTCCAGATCCAGTCCGATTATGGTTCTGCTCATGTAATTTCTCCTAAATGTATACTTTTAAAACAGTTCTTCCACCAGATGCTGCTGCCCGATATACTGCTCCAGCACTTCCTGATACATCGCTTCATTCTTCTTCTGCAGTGCCTCTTCCATCCGGTTCAGCAGATCATAACGGGTGTAGCTTCCTCTTGCTGATCTTCTGGAATGAACATAGGTCTGATCCGGTGTGTCCGTCTTCTTTCCATTTCTCTCCACCGTAAAATGCCAGGTCAGACGATCCGTATAAAAGAGTACGAATTCTTTTGTAAAGATTCCCTCAAAGGTATTCTTCATCAGCAGACTCTTTTCTTTCCCGTCATTGAGCCGATAGTGAAGGATCACATCGTCTGCCGGATCCGTGCGGTATTCCACCACAAACTTATCCTCCAGATGATATTCTCTTCTCAGCCGTTCCGGCAGTTTTCCGTAAAATGCAAAATGCATTTCCTCCCCCAGATACTTTCCAAGCAGGTAATCCCGCCATTTTTTCTGCCCCTGAGTCGGATTTGTAAGGCCCGCATAAAACCTGAGCAGGGCAAGACGGCAGACATCCGCCACATGAACCGTTCCAAGCATCATCTGCTCCATATATGCAAACACGCTGTCTTTCACCGGCTCCTCTTTCACAAAATACCGGTAAGACATCAATGTCGCATACGCTCTGCACAGTTTGCTCCTTCCCTGATGCTTCCAGTAATCCTCAAACAGATCCTCTGTATGATCCGTTCCTTCCTGCATGAACAGCAGCATGGTAAGGATCCGTTCCTCCAGCACGAAAACCTCCAGTTCAAATCCCTGAGCCGCTCTCCACAGCTGCTTCATGGTTTCCACCGGTCCTTCATAATAAAGGATCAGGTATTTCAACATATCCTCCCCGTAAACGCCTCCCATAAAGCACTGGATGCATAATGCGGTCAGAAGCCGGTCTTCCTCATATTCCCGCTCCCGCACTTCATAACTGCAGATCTTCACCATAACGGCAGGCGACACATCCTCTCCCCCGTAACGGCTGACGATCTTATAGGCCTCCCCGCACGATCCTGTCTCTGCCAGAAGTTCTACATATTCTTTTTTGTGTTCCTCCAGAATCCAGTTCTGATCTGCATTCTTTAAAAACTCCTCCAGACCCTCTCCATCCGGATGGGCTGCATAGTATTCTACCAGCTTATTCTGAATATTCTTTTTAAAAGACGGGCGGATCGTATCCAGCCGCATCATCTTTCCAAAGCTTTCCGCATTCTCCTTCGTGATCTGCGGTTCTTCAGACTGGCTGCAGCAGTCATAGATCAGAAGACCTTCCGGCACTTCCAGGATCTCCCTGCAGTATACTTCAAACTCCGGCCTGTTAAGAAGCCGCTCGATGCGATATAGGCCCGAATCTCCATACCGCTTTCCTTCTCCGTCTTCCAGCAAAATGCTGCAGTATGGACTGAATATTCTGACATAAGCCCTTCCTTCTGTCAGTTGTACCCTCTGCTCCTGACCAAACTGTTCATGTGTTACAATGACATGCCGCATGCCGGGATCGTCACAACAGATCTCATAAGTAAACAGTACTTTTTCCAGGCCTTTTGCCAGCGGAACATCCAGTACCATCCTGGTCAGCAGGACGTCATATAATAGTGCCAGATCCCGGTTGATCCTGCCTGCCAGAAGCTGTTCCTCCATGAAAAGCTCCATGGCTGGACGATAGTTTTCATAGGTTTTGGGATCCCGGCTCCGATTTCGGATGATATTCGCATAAATGGCTGCCTTTTTCACATAATCAAGAGTGTTGTGATAAATAAAATACATTCTCACCGCCTGGGGCAGCAGCTTGTCATTGAGCTCTTCCATGGTTTCTGCATAGTATTCATACAGGCCGGTAATGCGCACATCCTGCTGCACTCCAAGTTCAAACCATTTGCGGTATTCCCTGCTGTTTTTCTGTCCCTTGATCAGCATGGTACAGATAGCCGTAAGTAATTTTTTCGAAGGATATACCTCAAAGCAGCGGCAGAGTACCCTGAATAACACCGGTTCAAACCGCTGGCACCGGCAGGCAAGCTGGGCTGTCTGTCCGCAGATCTCCCGATCCAGCAAATGTTCCCTGCAGATAAAGCGAAGCAAATGCACCTCAAACTTTTCGAGGCTTCGCAGCATCAGCGGCTCCTTTTTCATGATCAGATAAGCTTCCATGTACAGAACGGGACTTTTACAGCCGCAAAGATACTGACGGCGAATCAGATCCAGCTTTTCCGCATCATTTTTGATCAGATGAGCATTTATCCGGAACATCAGCCACTGCAGAATCCAGTTCTCCTGATTTTCCAGATACAGCTTCCGGATCTCATCCTGCACATACTCCAGATACTCTTTTTCCCTGTTTTGAAACGTCGTCAGATACAGATAAAAGCCTTTCCACTGAGGGATGATCAGCTCTTCTTTCCGATCTGTGATCTCCTGCAGCATCAGATCCGCTTCCAGATGGTCTTCCAGATGAAAACGCAGATAGATCTCATACAGGCCAAAGAAAATATGATTTCCTCCTGCTTTTTTATAATTTTCCATACTGCTCAGGGAAAGACCTGCCCATTCCTGCTGACCCATCCTCTGTGCACAGTAATCAATGCCGGCAGACATCATCCTTGTGATCTCCAGTTTCTGCTGATGCAACTGCTTCCCGGAAATCAGGGTTTCCGCTCTGCGCACTTCAATGACACAGGAATACGTCTCACAGCCGGCTTTGACCGTGATCCTGGCAAAATTTCTGCCGCTGTGAAGTTTTTCTCTGTGAATCATATAACAAATGTGATACACACTTCCCACAAACTCGTCCGTTGTGATATGAGTCCTTTCCACAGTCAGAAAATCCCCCTCACAGGAGATCCCGATCTCACAAAAGCCCCAGTTTTTCTTTACCAGAACCAGCTCTTCTCTGGTTGTTTCCTCCACATCATGAAGATACACATGATCGGTCTCCATTTCGAAACGCAGCGACTCCTTCAGCCCGCTTCCCGTCAGGAACTGCTCCAGACTGTGATAACTGACCGTTCTGCCCCGAAGACCATGATACAATGCCGTATATGCCGTCCCCCACTTTTCCAGCAGCAGGGGGAATTCTCTGGATACGAAGAACACATATGCCCGTGGGAAATCCTTCCTGGCAAGCTCTTTAAATTCTTCCGGACTCATACAGGGTGTGAGAACACTCTCTTCTTTTTTCTCCTCGATTCGGATACAGTAAGGGAGCTGAAACTCTCCGGATGTGGTACAGATATAAAAGCTTCCCTCCACCACACTTCCCGGTTTCATTCCTCTCGTGTCGATCTCATAAGTAAATGTCTCCCTGCTGGAAAAAAAAACGGACGGTGAAAAGCCCGCCCGCACATTCGTAGAGTATAAAAATCCCTGCACGCTTTTTCCTTCCTGGGCTTTGATGGAAAACTTTCCTCGAAAACCGATACCTTCCGAAGCTGTCCCCTCAATCTTTTCCACCGAGATCTCAAAAGATTCCGGTACATAATCTATTTTTCCATTCAGCAAATCTGTGATTCTTTTTTTCAAAGGGATCTCCTTCCTTTTGCAAAAAGAATGTGCCGCAGCACATTCTCATCTTCAATGCAGGATTTTTTTCAACTCATCCATAAATGTATTCACATCTTTGAACTCACGGTATACTGATGCAAATCTTACATAGGCCACAGGGTCAAGACCTTTCAGGCGCTCCATGACAATTTCACCGATGACATTGCTGGCAATTTCCCGTTCCTCTCTGTTAAAGATCTCAGTCTCGATCCTGTCAATGGTATCATTGATCTGCTGAGCGGGAATCGGTCTCTTATAGCATGCCCGAAGAACACCGTCTTCAATTTTTCTTCTGTCATACTGTTCCCTGTTCTGATCTTTCTTGATCACGATCAGTGGTATGGTCTCTACCTTCTCATATGTGGTAAAGCGTTTTCCACACTCATCACAGAGACGACGGCGGCGAATGGAACTGTTATCATCAGCCGGTCTGGAATCTACCACTCTGGTATTATCCTGATTACAAAAAGGGCACTTCATGCTATTATTCCTCCCCGTTTTTTTATGATACCTTCTAACTGTTCAGCACAGGCCGAATCACTTTCTCTTTGAGTATAACCCACATAAAGACTGTATGTCAATCTGGCAGCGAAAAAAACACGCTTCCGGGCACATCTTCTGTCTCTGTTTCATATACTATCATAACAAGGAGGGATCGGTACTATGAGGCTCTGCGAATTGCGTCAGAAAGAAGTCATCAATGTCTGCACCTGCTCTTCTCTTGGCTGCGTCATTGATGTGGAAATTGAAGAAAAAACCGGCTGTATCGCCGCTTTGATCGTCCCGGGCCCCGGACGTTTTCCATCCTTCTGGGGCCGGGATCATGAATGTATCATTCCCTGGAAATGTATCTGCCAGATTGGAGAAGAGATCATTCTGGTAGAAATTGATGAAGAGAAATGCCGGAAAAAGTGATCCAAAGCCTTTAGTTCCTCAGATAGTTTCTCATGGTCTTCAGGGCATTCTTTTCCAGTCTGCTTACCTGAGCCTGAGAAATTTGGATCTCCTCCGCCACTTCCATCTGAGTCTTTCCTTCAAAATATCTCATATCAATGATCTTCCTCTCCCGTTCCTGAAGTCTGTCCATGGCTTCCTGCAAAGCAATGGATTCCACCCAGTTTTCTTCTTTATTTTTTTTATCACTGACCTGATCCATCACATACAGGGCATCACCACCCTCAGAATAGACCGGATCATACAGACTGATGGGACTTTGGACTGCATCCATGGCATACACGATCTCTTCCTTGGGAATTCCGATCTCCTCTGCGATTTCATGAATGGTGGGCTCTTTCAGATGCTTTTTCATAAACGCTTCACGGGTATACATGGCTTTATATGCCGTATCCCGCAGGGACCTGCTGACACGGATAGAATTGTTATCCCTGAGATACCGGCGGATCTCTCCGATGATCATGGGAACCGCATAGGTGGAAAACTTCACATCCAGCTCCGTGTTAAAATTATCGATTGCTTTCATAAGCCCTATACAGCCGATCTGAAACAGGTCATCCACATTCTCATTGCTCCCCGAAAAACGTTTGATCACACTTAACACTAATCTTAAGTTTCCCTTAATGTAGCGTTCCCTGGCTTCCCGGTCCCCCTCCTTGATTCTCCGGAACAGCTCCTCCTTCTCCTCGCTTCCCAACACCGGAAGCTTTGAAGTATCGACTCCGCATATTTCAACTTTATTAAGTGCCATTGCAAGAATCCCTCCTGGAAATTAGTTTCTAGGAGAATGATTCTCACAATGGCACCCGATTATACGATTTCCGCAAAAATATAAAAATTATTAGTCCTTGACATCAAATATCAAAAAAGCGTCACGTCCTGTGAACTTCTTTATTTCCGCAAACAGGGCAGGTCACTTCCACCTTTCCCTTCCCTCTGGGTACACGTATCTTTCTTCCGCATCCCTTGCATTTGAAGATCTTGTATTCTTTTCTCTGCTCAAACCGCTGTTTCTGCAGATTCACCTCATCAAGCAGCTTTCTGTTCTCAGACTGGCGTGCTGCCACATTGCGGGAAAAAACACGGAACAGTCCGTAAAGCAGCATCAGCATTGCTATATAATACAGCAGAGAACTTCGTACAAACAAAGAGATCACATAGAGTACAAGCCCTGCAATATAAGCGTACTTTGCCGTCTCATCCAGGCCGTTTCTGCCCATCATAAAATTCTGAAATTTCCATTTTAATTTATCCAGCATTTCTTCTATCCATCCCTTCTGCCCGAACCATTACATCAAGATCCCGGATGCGGACTGCTCCAGCTGCTCTTTGGCCGCCCGAAGTTCCTGAACATCCATCTCTGTCACTTTATCCAATCGGATTTTCGATAACAGCTTCTGGACCGCACTGCAGTCATTCTTGATCTGTTTTTTCAGCACCTTATCCATCTGCTTTCCCTGTTCCTTTAATGCCTGCTGTGTCCTGGCTGCCAGGCTCCGGGCCTCTGAAGTCAGCTCCATGGCTTCTTTTCTCACCTGATCCACACCGGCATACTGGGCTGCATCCTGCATCGCCTGCCGAATCTCAGATTCTGACATTCTCTCATTGGCCGTAATGGTGATAGACTGTTCCTTGCCCGTATCCAGATCCTTAGCTGACACTGTCAGGATTCCGTTGGCATCAATGTCAAAGGTCACCTCGATCTGAGGCACTCCGGCAGGAGCCCGTTTGATTCCTTTTAATCTGAATTTTCCAATGGTACGATTGTCCCTGGCCATTGGGCGTTCTCCCTGAAGAACATGGATCTCCACATCTCTCTGGTACGGTGCTGCAGTAGAAAATACTCTCGAATACCGGATCGGAAGGGTGGAATTGCGGTCTACCAGTCTGGTCGCCACCCCACCTACCGTTTCAATGGAAAGACTTAAGGGAATGACATCCAGAAGCAGCAGACTCTCCCCTGTTCCTGCGGCCACGATTGCATTTCCCTGGAGGGTGCTTCCAAGAATCGCTGCACCCTTGGCCACACATTCATCCGGATTGATATTTTTGGAGGGTTCTTTTCCGGTAAGCATACGCACCTTATCCTGTACCGCCGGAATTCTGGTAGAACCTCCTACCAGAATGACCCTGCCAAGCTCTGATGCGGCGATCCCGGCATCATTTAATGCGCTCTGCACCGGTCCTGCCGTACGCTCGATCAGGTCGTCCACCAGTTTCTGAAACTGAACTCTGCTCAATACCATGTCCAGATGAAGAGGTTCCCCTTTCGCCTGAGTCAGATAAGGCAGCATAATATGGGTACTGTCCATGGAAGACAATTCCTTTTTGGCCTGTTCTGCCGCTTCCTTTACTCTCTGCATAGCCGCAAAATCTTTTCTCAGATCCACTCCCTGTTCCGCCTTAAAGTTGGAAACGATCCAGTTCGTAATCCTCTCATCAAAATCATCTCCGCCCAGATGATTGTCCCCGGCTGTGGCCAGCACTTCGATAACTCCGTCTCCGATTTCAATGATGGAGACATCGAAGGTCCCTCCTCCCAGGTCATAGACCATCACTTTCTGGGCTTCCCCATGGTTTAATCCATAAGAAAGCGCTGCACTGGTCGGCTCATTGATGATCCGCTTTACATTTAGTCCGGCGATTCGTCCTGCATCCTTGGTGGCCTGGCGCTGAATATCGTTAAAATAAGCCGGTACCGTGATCACTGCTTCCGTCACCGGTTCTCCCAGGAATTCTTCCGCTTCTTTTTTCAACTGCATCAGGATCATGGCACTGATCGTCTGCGGCTTATATTCTTTCCCGTCAATACGAACGGACCAGTCTGTCCCCATATGACGTTTGACGGAACTGATCGTCCGGTCTGTATTGGTCACCGCCTGTCTGCGGGCAGCTTCTCCCACCAGACGTTCTCCGTTCTTTGTAAATGCCACCACACTGGGTGTGGTCCTGCTTCCGGAACCGGAAGGTATGATCACCGGTTCTTCATTTTCCATCACCGACACACAGCTGTTGGTGGTACCAAGGTCAATACCAATTACTTTGCTCATCCTCTGCCTCCATTTTCATCCTAACAACATCTGCAGAATGTGCAGAAAAACTGCAGTGCACAAAAACTTAAGCACATCTGGTTAAATCCTTCTGCATATTTCTGAAATTCCTGACCTGACTCCGAATATGTGCTTCCCGCCCGTCTGAGCCACTGCTGGGTCTGACGGTAAACCTGATTGCCCGGTTCCATCTCGACTGCCTTCTGTATCTGCTCTGAGGCCAGAATACTGTTTCCCAGACCGTTATTGGCCAGTGCACTTAAGTAAAACCATCTGGCATTTCTTCTGCTGCTGACTACAGTATTCAGGGTCTGACTGGCATATCCATACTGCTTCATATTAATAAAATCAATCGCCTGACGGATATCACTGCTGTCCTGTGGTTCCGGTGCCGGTTTCGGCGGTTCTCCATAGCTTCTCCCAAAACCGAAAAAGTCATCAAAATCTCCAAAGCTTCCATACCCGCCGTAGCTGCTCTGCTGACTGTACCCCCCATAGCTGCCCTGGCTTCCCTGCTGGCTGTAACCGCCATAATTGCCATATCCGCCCCGGGTGCTCTGCCGGTTATATCCGCTGTAGCTGTTCTGTCCTGCAGTCTGCTGCCTTTGCCGGTACTTCTCCGGATTACTCAGCATATCATAAGCTTCATTGATCTCATTCATTTTCTCTGCTGCCTTGGGATCATCGGGATGGAGATCCGGATGATATTTTTTTGCCATTTTACGATAAGCCTTTTTTATCTCTTCCTTATCCGCATCTCTGGATATTTCCAGTACTTTATAGGGATCATCAACCATGATCTTTCTCCTTCCCGACTGCTCTGGCGTAATAATTCTGCCAGACTCCGCCGTACAGTATATTTCGAATCAAATGGGCATCCTGTATAAGAGGCAGCTTCTCTGCCTGAACGGTGGCATTGCCGATGGCAGTTTTCAGAATATCTTCCGCATCCTCCGGTTTTTTATTCATTTTCAGGAGTGGATTGTAATTGCCCGTTTTCAAATCTTTTTTATAATCCACTGCAGCATCCATAAGATAGATAAACCTTCCCAGCTCATATCCGAAGATCCGCAGGCTGTTGCTCCAGAAATCCTCCCGGTAAACGAAAAGCTCCGACATCATTTTTCCGGAACAATTGACTGCCTCATCCGGTTTGGAAGCTCCGTCTTTTTCGATTACTCCAAGCCGCCGGATGCTGTCGGCAAGACAACTGCACTGTCTGGGATATTGCTTCTCCACTTTCTGAAATCCTTTTTTCAGCACATCCGCATATTTTCTGCTGATATGACTCCGTTCATCTTCCCAGTTGTCCAGACATTTAAAATAGGACAGGGCTACTGTCATATCCGCCGCATACTCTGTGAATGGATTCGTGATCTGAATTTTCTTGTGTACCGGATGGACCATGCAGCGAAATTCTTTCTGAGATTCCTCCGGTTCATACAGAGAAGATAAAAACAGGATCAAAAACGTCATATCATAATTCAGACTCAGACGTTCCAGCTGCCCATAACGAGTTTTCAGAGTCTGACAAAGTCCGCAGTAAACTCTCTGATATCTCTGCAGCTCCTCCTCCGAAAGACCGCTCTTATTGCAGATCACATATCCAAACATGCTCTCATTTCCTTTCACATCCCAATTTCTGCTGTCTGGTGTCGAATCACCGTTTTTTACATATTCTATACTATTTTTCAGAAAAATGGGATACTTTGTTCATTAATTTTTTGTAAACAACATAAAATGACCGTGAAAAGAAAGGTGTTTTTCCGGATTTACAAGAAAAAAGCTGCCATCTGCGCTATGCAAATGCAGCCCTTTTTCTTTTATTCAAACCGTACGATCTCTTTTTTTAAACGGCTGATGATCTTTTTTTCCAGCCTGGATATGTAAGATTGAGAAATTCCAAGAAGATCCGCCACCTCTTTCTGTGTCTTCTCCTCCCCGTCTGATGTATTCAGTCCAAAGCGGAGCTGTATGATCAGTCGTTCCCTGTCCGAGAGTTTTTCAATTGCACGCTGCAGCAGCGTGTATTCCACCTGTGTCTCCATGTCTTTATAGATCACGTCCTCATCTGTCCCGAGAATATCCGAAAGAAGCAGCTCATTTCCGTCCCAGTCTACGTTCAGCGGTTCATCAAAGGACACTTCCATTCTTGTCTTACTGGTTCTTCTCAGATACATCAGGATCTCATTTTCGATACACCTGGAAGCATAAGTAGCCAGCTTTATATTTTTATCCGGATTAAAGGTATTGATTGCCTTAATAAGGCCAATGGTTCCTATGGAGATCAGATCTTCCACTCCCACACCGGTATTATCGAATTTTTTTGCAATGTAGACAACCAGCCTGAGATTATGCTCGATCAACAGGGATTTCGCTTCCCCGGATTCTTCACTTCCCAGATCCTCTATGGCCTGAGCTTCGATCGTAGGCTCAAGCGGTGCCGGCAGCACCTCACTTCCTCCTATATAATGAACATCCTTTCCCGTTTTTTTCCGGAACATATCTGACACCGAAGGCATCATCCGAAATTGAAATCGATCGGGTACGGCTACCTTTAACATCATCTTTATACCATCCTCCTGCTACTCTAATATCTGAGGGTGCAATATCATCTGATATTCTCCTCTGCTGCTGACTGCAGTCTCACTCACTGCCGCCAGAATCCTCCCTGTATTCCATGCACTCTCCCCATGCTTTATACGAAGGGTATCCAGTTCCAGAACCGGCAGGATCCCGTGTTCCCGACCGATGGAACGATAGGGAATATAGGTAAATACCCCTGTTCCGTTTTCCTCTGCCCTCATATGTATCATACTTTCCAGCTCTGCCAGTTCCTGTTCATCCAACAGCGGTTCCACCGCTTTTCTTTCAATGATCTGGACCGGCCGGCCGCTCCCCGGCTGCACCAGCTGATTCCCGCTGTCCAGCAGCCCTCTGATCTGTACTTCCCTGCCTCTGCGTACAAGAACCGCATCATACAGATACCGCTCTTTTTGGATTCTGTTCCTTATAAGATGCCAGACTCCTGTAAAAACTCCATATCCCGGAAGGATCCAGACCCGGAAACTGATTCCGGTAATCCGAATCAGGCACTGCCAGATTGCTCCAAGAAAAAGTGCCGCCATCCAGAATGCACGGATGACCTGTACCTTCTGCTTTTCGGTGTTCCCCCAAAAGGCAAAGACGGACATGACGCATCCGTCCAGGAAACTGCATAGGCATGCCAGAAACGGGCAGTGCCGAACAGGCAGGAGCATCACCGTACAGGAGACGAGGGCACCTGCCGCAGACGCTGCCACATTCCTTTTTACCGGTACTTTAGTATGCATCATTTGCCCGGCAGCCCGAAGGATCACATAGTTCATAAAAAGATTTTCTATAAAGTAAAGATCCAGATAGAACTCATAATACACGGACTGTCCTCCCGGCAGGGTTTTTCGTACATTTCCAGTATACCCGGAAGTACCCGTAAGTTTTGTCAAAATGAATAGAGAAAAGACAAGATTTTTTCGACAAGAAATGACAAAAGGGATGCTTTTGCACCCCTTTTCAGACAATGATGATTTAAATATATTCTATGTGTTTCGTGTGCCCCATCTGTCAGTAGACGATGGCATCGCTTCGATCCCGGATCAGCTGAAGTACCCGTTCTCCTTCCTCCCCTTCCAGAATCGTTGGCTGATAATTATTGATCCACGGGTCAGAGGATACCGAACAGGGAATTACCGTGGATTCTGTCCCCGTGATCTCCCGGTTTTCATCTATCGAAAACTTCTGCTGAAAGATCATGGTATCCGTTTCTTTCGGATGGGTGTTTCCTCCAAAGCAGAAATTACCCAGGCTGTAGGCAATGGTCTTGCCCTTGTAGGTCTCGATTCCCTGCACCACATGGGGATGATGACCCACTACCAGATCCGCCCCCTCATCAATAGCCAGATGAGCCAGGGTCACCTGATTCCCGTCCGGAACAGTTACCAGCTCATTGCTCCAGTGAAATACCGCTACAATAATATCCGCTCCTTTGGCTTTCAGTTTTCCCAGATCGGATCTCAGCTGCGGGATCCGCTCCTGATGATCGTCCAGTTCATAGATACCCAGAAGTCCCACATTCACGCCCCGGATGTTGATCATTGCGGTATCGTCATAACCGAACGTTTTGATATTGTTCTGTTCCAGTGTATTTACCGTATCCAGAAAGCTCTGTTCTCCATAGTCATGACTGTGATTATTCGCCACATTTGCTGCCTCTACCGAAGCCGAGGTAAGGATATTGACAAACTCCGGATCCCCCTTAAATGCAAACTGCTTGTCAAGCCTTGTGGTCTCCTCTGTCAATGTTCCTTCCATATTGATTACAGTCAGATCATCCGCTTCGAAAACATGCTTCACATTCTTCATGAAATACTCCGGCCCATAAAGCTCATAGTAGGCATTGAATCCGGTATCCCAGGCAAAATACTCATCGGTGCCAAGGATACAGTCCCCGGTAAAGCTCATGGTGATCTCCGTCGGTTCAATTTTCTTCACCGTGTGTGTTTCCGTCTGTGTTTCTGTCTGTGTCTCTGCCGCAGATTCCACAGTCTCCGTCTGCTGCTCTTTCCGCTTCTCTGTACCGGAACTGTTTCCCAGTAACTCTTCTGCCAGACTGACGATTCCCCAGACCAGAAAGACCGCAAGGAGAATGACCACCAGTAAAAGACCCGCCAGCGTCCCCTGCCGAATCCATTTTCTCTTTTTTCTGATTTCACGCCTCTGCCTGTTGATCTGATGCCGTTCTGTCTGATCCTCGCATTTTAAGAACTGCTCTTTTAATCTGCGATCCTCATTCTGCAGTTCCTGATCTCCCAGTATCTCCCATAATCTATGTATGATTCGCTGAAATAAACCTTTCTGATTTTTCCTGTTCATAATCCTTTTCATGCATCCGGTCTCTCTGCCGGTGCTTTCTCTTATTCTATCTTCTGCTCACCTGTATTATACCAAAGTTCTCATATATATGACATGCTGTTTTTCGAGTCTTTTGTGTCAATTTTCTCTGTTTTTTCTTCTGTTTTCCATCTGC
>JAEDFS010000005.1 GCA_016297895.1 Marvinbryantia sp. | reverse complement strand
TATTATTATAAACGTGAAATGATCAAGACCAATCCTACGGTACTTGTGGATATGCCGAAGATCCATGACAAAGCCATCATTCGCCTTGATACGGATGAGACAGCCATGCTGCTTGATTTTATTGAGCATGGAGGAGATTCTTTGTCAGGACAGAAAAAACGATACTGGGAAAAAACGAAAGTCCGTGATCTGGCTCTGATCACGCTGCTCCTTGGAACCGGAATCCGTGTCTCTGAATGTGTTGGACTGGACATCCATGATGTGGATTTTAAGAATAACGGAATCAAGGTGGTTCGAAAAGGCGGAAATGAAATGGTTGTCTATTTTGGCGATGAAGTGGAGCAGGCATTAAGAGATTATCTGGAGGAACGAAAAGGGATCACGCCGCTTCCGGGCAATGAAAATGCTCTGTTTCTGTCAACTCAGAGGAAACGTCTGGGCGTGAAAAGCGTGGAAAATCTGGTGAAAAAATACGCCCGTCAGATCACTACCACAAAGAAAATTACACCTCATAAGCTTCGCAGTACTTATGGAACCACATTATATCAGGAAACCAATGACATCTATCTGGTTGCAGATGTACTGGGACATAAAGATGTAAATACAACAAAAAAGCATTATGCCGCCATGGATGATCAACGGCGCCGCTCTGCCGCTTCTGCTGTTCATTTAAGAAAAGATTGAGTTACATAACTAAGTTATGTAACTCAATCAATTGCAGTTCCTATCTTCTCTCCCATTTTAACTTTCGTTTCCATTCCATTGATGGTGTTTTCCAGAATATCCGGATCCAGGATAACTGCATTCTTCTGCATTAGAAGGACAATGGTAGATCCTCCAAATTCAAAATGACCTTTTTCCTGTCCCCGTCTTACACTGCCTGAGCCCTGGTGTCGGTTGCAGATCTTTCCGACCATTAGAGCTCCTACTTCCATCATTAACATGGTTTTAAAACGCTTTGTATGAATCAGACAATATTCACGGGCATTTTCCTTATAAATGGGATACACATCATTTGCTGCCGGATTTACCGTGTGAAGTACACCGGTAATATTATGATTCCTGCTCTTCTCTCCTGTCTCCGGATAACAATAATGATGATAATCGTCTACTGTAAGCCGAAAGATCAGCGCTGTGCCGCCCAGGAAGCGATCGGCCAGCTTTTTATTTCGAAGAAGGCTTGTCACCGTATATGGGATCTGTTTAATAAATAATCTTCCGTTTTCTGTAATCGGATATGCACTCAGCTTTGCATCACAGGGACTGATCAGACAGTCCGGATGATCTTGGATCGGTCTATGTTGTGCTTTAATTTCCCGCTTAAAAAAATCATTGTAAGAAGAAAAACACTGTTTCCGGTATTGGGTAAGATCGATCCTGTTTTTGCGGACAAATGGTGTAATCAGGACTCTGGACAGGGAAGAATTTAAAAACAGACCACCTGCTTTGGAAACAGCAGGATGAATGAGTCCCTTTACCAGCAATCTTCCGGCCTTTGTACCATACAGGATACGAAGCAGCTTATCCTGTCCGTCATTTCCGCTGACGATCTCACCGGATCTCAACCGATATTTCATTGTGTTTCACCTACCATTTCTTCGATTTCCTTTATAATCGGATTGGAGTCATTGTGCATGGAAGGCGGACGAAATCTGGTATACGCTATCATGATAAGGAGTGCTGTACCTACGATTGCTACCAATACTGCCAGTGTACGATTATTCGGTTTTTTAAACGGAAAATCCACAATAAACAAAATACCGACGATCAGCAGCATCAGATGAAGCAATCCCATAAAAATTACATCCGCAATGACAAACTGAAGCATAAAGATAAGCGGAAGAATCACTGCAATGGAAGTAATGGGAAGCCCATGATAATACTTATTCACCCCTCCTTCTTCCTGCTGGCGTTTTCCTTCTAATACGTTAAAATATGCCAGTCGGATCACAGAACAGGTACAGTAAATGAAAATAATGCTCAGACCTAGTGATCCTCTTACACCTAACAGATAACAGATCAGCGCAGGAAATGCTCCAAAACAGACTACATCGCATAAGGAATCAATCTGAATTCCAAAAGCTTTTTCATCATCCGTACGATTTTTTTTCGTTCGTGCAATTTTTCCGTCAAACATGTCAAACAGACCGGACAGAGCCAGACAGAATACAGCCGTCTTGAATCGGCCGTGAATCGCCTGTGTCATACCGAAGACGGAAGTCATCAGGCTGATGTAGGTCAGCACCACTGTATAATCATAAATACCTATCATATCACGTTCTCCCTATTTTATGTTTCCTTTTCAGATTCTCCTCGAATAATAAAATGTGCAGCCACTGTCATGACAGCACTGATAAGAAGCTGCGAATAATAACTGATCCCCCTGCTGAGAATCATAGCAGGAAGAATCAGCATTTCCCCGAATATGGGTTGAAAAATGATAAGGAACAGAGTTTCACTGATTCCCATACCGCCCGGCAGCGGCAGCATGTCTACTGCTACAGAGATCATACCCTGAAGCGAAACGATCACCCAGGCAGATTCACCATGAATTCTGAATGCACGGTAGATCAGATAAGTCACAAAAAACAGAACCAGCCTCTGCAGAACGGTAATGAAAAAAGCATTTACCACCACCAGCTTATGACTCCAGTAATATTCCGCAGCTCCATGATACTGATTCATGGCATTTTCCAGCTTTTGCATTCTTTCCGGCTTTGTTTTCAGAAGATGAAGCCTTTCCAGGAAGGAAAGCCCTTTTACCATGATCACTCTTGCCAGATGCGGGTGAAATACCAGAGTTAGCATGGAAATTACACAGAATACATTCAGCGCAATTCCCAGATACATCCAGAACATGACAGGTTCCAGATAGAACATGACCCTTGCCGGACGAATCAAAAGGATCAGAAGGCCAAGCACTACAAGCACAAATTTGTAGGTGATCGTTACGATCATCAACACCAGAGTCGATTCCGGTACGGGAATATTGTCTTTTTTCATATAGAAGATCTGTGCAGGCTGCCCACCGGTTGCAGATGGTGTAATGCAGCTGAAAAAGAAGCCGATAAAAGAATACAGATAACACCGCAAAGGTTTTAACTGGTATCCAATTGTCCCAAGAAGATACCAGATAATGATAGATTCGCCCCAGATAAAGGTAATCACACATACGATTCCGGCCAGAATATATGGTTTTTCTGCCGTTTCCAGATACCGGATGACCATATGTATATCTTTTCCACGAAAGACTGCCCAGATGGTCAGCAGAAAGACAGCTGCCAGGAACAAGGCGTTCATCATATTTTTCTTTTTGCTTCCCATTTGGTTTCCTTCCTGATGTTCAGTTTCTCCACACTGCATGATTGATTTTTTCAAACACCTTCATGACCGGCAGATACCAGTCGAAATGCCGGCTGAGACTGTAACAGATCTGTGCGATCCCTACGCCTCCAAAAATATCTATAAGATAATGCTGTTTGGTAAATTGTGTCGAAATACAGACAAGAACAGCAAAGATCAAAGAAAAATACTGATACCAGACAGGTATACTCTTCTGTTTTCGAATTCCCAGATAGCAAAACCAGCTGCAGAGACAATGAATGGATGGAAACAGATTGGTTGGCTCATCTGAAGCATAAACAAGTGCCATCAGTTGATCCCATATTCCGGTTCCTGTGATCTCAGGCCTGATATTGGTTGTAGGAAGGAATATAAAGAACAGACCACAGATCAGTCTTGCAAGCAAATCTGCAGTGACAAAGCGGTACAGATGCTCTTTGCTCTGCCTTCCGATGAGAATATAATTAACAGTCCAGAAAAGATAGCAGATCAGGTAAATACTGACCCATGCCGGTACAAACGGAATCATTCGGTCAAGCGGAGTTGTAAAATCATAATGATAAGCATCTTTGACAAATAAACGAAATATATAATAAACGATATTATTGAACAACCAGCAGGTCAACAGAGGAAGTATCGCATAAAGAGGAATGATCTTTTCAATCTGTTTCTTTAAGCTCCCCTTCATGTATCTTCCCCCGTTTTTTCTATGATTCATTTTCCAGCAGAATCGTAAAAGGTCCGTCATTGACGAGAGAAACCTTCATATCTGCTCCAAAGGAACCGGTCTCCACCACCGGTACCGTTTTTCTGCACTCCGATATCACATATTCGTACAGTTCTTCTGCTGCCTTCGGATCTTCTGCTTCGATAAAACTGGGCCGATTCCCTTTTTTGCAATTGGCATATAACGTAAACTGGGAAACCAGAAGAAGACTGCCGTTCACATCTTTCAGAGAGAGATTCGTTTTCCCGTTCTCGTCCTGAAAGATTCTAAGGCCGACCATCTTTTTAATAAGATAATCTGCCTGCTCTCTGGTATCTCCTTTTCCTGCACCGATCAGAACAAGAAATCCTTTCTGTATGGAACCTATCACCTGTCCCTCTACGGTAACAGACGCTTCTGTCACACGCTGTATCACAAATTTCATAAATTTAGCCTCACTGCTCTTATTTCTTCATCCGTTCTTCTCTTTTCAGAACAAAATCTTTAATTAATTCTACGGTTCCGTCAATTCCAAGAATACTGCTGTCTACACAGAGATCATAACTGGTGATATCACCCCAGCGTTTGCTGGTGTAATAATTATAGTAACTGGATCTCTGTTTGTCCGTCTTGCGGATCGCTTCTTTTGCCTTGGCATCCGACAGATTATATTTTGCAGCCACTCTGCGGATCCTCTTATCCAGAGGAGCATAAATGAATACGGAAACTCTGTTTTTATACTCTTCCAATGCATAATCCGCACAACGTCCCACCATCACGCAGGGACCTTCATCTGCAATATTCTTGATTGCATTAAACTGCGCAAGAAATACTTTATGATTTAAAGGCATATCAGACAGAACTGCTGATGCATACCCCATGGAATAGGTATCCATAACCAGAGAATACAAAAAACTGTTGGAAGGTTTTTCATCATGATTTTCAAACAGTTCCTGACAAATCCCGCTGTCCTTTGCTGCCCGATCCAGAAGTTCATTGTCATAATACTTAATATCAAGTTCTTCGGAAAGCTTATGTCCGATCTCTCTTCCGCCGCTCCCATACTGTCTTCCGATCGTAATAATTGTATTACATCCCATAGTCATTCCTTCCTTTCTGTCGTATATCTGATCAAGTAAAACATTTTAGAAATAGTATACAACAAATCAGAAAAAAAGTATATAGTTTTCATACAAATTTGCTATTTAATTTCTAAACTTTTTGAGAAGTGCCTCAAAATACTGCGGAAGCGGTGCAGAAAACTCCATATAGGTCTCTGTTCTTGGATGGATCAATCCCAAAACCTGTGCATGGAGTGTCTGCCCCTTAAGACCACTGATGGGACAGTTTGCAGGTCCGTATACATCGTCACCCAGAATCGGATGATGGATACTGCTCATATGCACACGGATCTGATGCGTCCGACCAGTCTCCAGCTGACATTCAATATAGGTAAAATTTCCAAAACGTTCCAGAACCTGATAATGAGTAACGGCTTTTCTTCCGTTCTTCACACCGGCTGCCATTTTTTTTCGGTCTATTGGGTGTCGCCCAATATCCGCATCGACTGTTCCGGTGTCTTCTTTCAGATTGCCATGTACAATAGCTCTGTATTTTCGGGTAATGGAGTGCTCTTTTAGCTGTGCTGCAATATGATTATGAGCAAAATCGTTTTTGCATACCACCAGAGAACCGGTAGTATTCTGATCGATCCGATGTACGATCCCGGGCCGGACCACGCCGTTGATCCCGGAAAGATCCTCTTTGCAGTGATACATCAGTGCATTGACCAGTGTCCCCGTATAATGGCCTGCAGCAGGATGGACGACCATTCCCTTTGGTTTGTTTACAACGATCAGATCCCCATCTTCATAAAGGATATCAAGGGGAATATTTTCCGGCAGAATATCCGGTTCTTTCTGATCCGGGGCCGATACCAGTACTTCTTCCATAGGTCCGACTTTATAATTGGGCTTTACCGGCCTTTGATCCACCAGAACAAGTCCCTCTTTCAATAATTTCTGAAGAAAAGACCGGGACATGTCAGGGATCATATCCGAAAGGAAACGGTCAATACGGATGGGCTCCTGGTCTTCATCGGTTATGATTCGGAACGTATCCATGCAAGCACCTCTTTTCTGTAAAGAATCAGGAACAGTACCATAGACACTGTCACATAACAGTCCGCCACATTAAAAACCGGAAAATCGATCAGTGAAAAATAAAAGAAATCTATTACATAACCGTGAAACACCCGATCAATGGCATTGCCGACGGCACCTGAGAACAGAAATACGCAAAGGATACGGAAGTTTCTGTATCTCTTAGATGGAAGAGACTTCACATAACCATACATAAGAGCACCGCAGGCTACAGCCGTAAAAATCAGGAACAGCCATCTGAAATTTTTCAGCATTCCCCAGGCGGCTCCCTGGTTTTCCAGATAAGTCAGCTCAAATACGCCGGGAATCAGTACCATTGACGGACCGTCTTTTAAGTATGAAACCGCCAGACACTTTGTTAACTGATCAATAACGGTCAGAAAGATCACACCGACTGTTCCGTATACCACGCATCTCTTATTCCGAACGAAGGAATCTTTCATTCCTGCCTCCCTTTAATCCAATTCCATTTTATCAGCATTTATGAAATCGATAGCCTCCAGAATCTCCTCATCGGTAACGGTGGTATCGATAAATGCTTTTCCAATTTTTTTCAGAAGAACAAATTTGATCTGTCCATCCTGCATTTTTTTGTCTGACTTGGTATATTCCAGAATTTTCCCGGAATCGATTCCATCCACAGAAAACATCAGATCAAATCCTATGTTCATATCCCGGATCTCAAAGAACTCTTCTGTAGATAAAAGCTGCCTTTTATAAGAAATATAGGCGGCAGCCACATAACCGAGAGCCACACATTGTCCGTGCAGAAGTTCCGGTGCTTTTACCTTTTCAATGGCATGACCAATGGTATGTCCAAAATTCAGCAGTGCACGTTCTCCTTTTTCTGTAGGATCTTTTTCCACAACGGCTTTTTTGATCCGGCAGCTCTCCAGTACCATCTCCTTTAAGATCTCAGGATTTCTTTCCCCGATCTCAGACATGTGTTCAATGGTCCACTCATAATAAGAAGCATTTTTGATCAGTCCGTGTTTTAAGACTTCTCCCATACCGCAGGCAAACTGTTCCTCTGTAAGGGATGACAATACCTGGGCATTCATATAGACCATCTCCGGCTGATGGAATGCTCCCACCATATTTTTGTAGCTGTCAAAATCCACTCCCGTTTTTCCGCCGATACTGCTGTCTACCTGAGCAAGGAGTGTGGTGGGAATCTGTACAAATCCAACCCCGCGAAGATAAGTGGCTGCTGCATATCCGGTAAGGTCACCGGTCACACCGCCGCCCAGGGCAATGAGCAGGTCTTTCCGTTCAAAATGCTGCAGGATCAGATGCTTGTAAAGATTTTTTACGGTATCCAGTGTTTTATTCTGTTCTCCTGCTTCAAATACAAATTCCGTAAGTGCCCGGCATTTTCCTTCCAGATTCTTTTTTACCGCCTCACCGTAAAGGCTGCTGACTGTACTGTCCGTTACGATGCAGACTTTTCTGTCAGAAATTCTGCAGTCCTGCTGCAGATACTCGGCAAGCTTGTCAAAGCTGTCCTCAAAGTAGATCATATATCCTGATTTTGTTCCTGTTTTTACAAAAAGAGTGTTATTTCCTTCCTGTTCCATATGCTTTTCTCTCCTGTGTGTTAGATATATTTTTCCAGTTCTACAAAAAGTCTTCCTTTTCGTGTCTGTGTTTCATTCCCCAGATATCGGAATCGTCCCATTCCCCTCGCCGATATAATATCCTGTTCTTTTACTTTGTATCCATTGGAAGTGACCATACGGCCGTTGACAAATACTTTTCCTGCCTCAATATATTCCGTCAATCGGCTCCTTGAAGAGCCAAATGCAAGGGAAAGCAGACTGTCAAGACGCACGGATGCCACGCTTCCTTTTATAAGCTCGTATTTTGGCGTATAATCTATTTTATCCAGCTGTACCACAGAAGATGCCACTACCGTGTGTTTTATCCTGGTAAGCTCGGATACGAGAAAATCTGCTATTTTATCAAGACAGAATACAAATGCCTGTGATTCCTCCGCCAGGATATCTCCGATGGTATTTCTCTCAATGCCAAGATTCAGGATCGCACCAAGATAATCCCTGTGATTCAGCGGCTCTGCATACTTTTCGTGAACAGGTAAGATCCGGATACAGGTGATTGGAAACTCTCCATACAGGCTCTCTTCTGTTTCATAGATATAAGAAAGAGCATCAGGTATAAATGCTGCTATCTGACGCTCTGCGAATTCATAACCGCCAAAAAGCTGTCTTCTGACAAAAGACAGCTCTTTTGTACTGCTGTGAAAAATATTCAGTTCATTCAGATTCATAAAATCCGAGAAAATGATCCGGTTCCTTCTGTCTGCCTGCATGGCAAGATCAAGGAGCCGTTTCTGAAAAAGTTCTTCTTCTCTGTTCATAGTCATCAATAATTGTAATTCATAGACGGTATATCAAAAGCTCCGCTTAAGATATCCTGAAAATCGCCTGATACATCCACTGCCGCCGGTGTAATGATAAAAATGTAATTACTGATCTTCTGAAGATTTCCGCTGATGGCATAGCAGGAACCGGAAGTAAAATCAATGATACGCTGAGCAAGATCAAGATCCAGCCCTTCCATGTTCAGCACGACTGTACAGTTGGCAAGCAGCGTTTCCGTGATCTCTCTCGCATCCTCCATGCTCTTCGGCTTCACAACGCATACAGACATATCATTATTCACCTTATGAGACCGGATCGGAGACACTTTTGAGGAAGCTGCCGTATTCATCGACTTTACTTTGGGAGACGGTGCGGTCTTGATGGTCTTGGTCTGCTTCATGGTCTTGCGCATGATCGGCTCATCATCTTCCTCTTCATCATAATCATCAAGAGGCTCGTTTTTAGATTTTTTAAAGAAAGACTTTTTGGGCTTTTCCTCCTCATAATCGTCAATCTCATCATCTAAAAAATCATCGTCGTCATAATCATCATTCAGCTTCATCGCATTTAAAATTTTATCTAAAAAACTCATTCTAATTCTCCATTCCTGCTTATTACCGGTTATAAATATACACGTTCACCAAAAATCCCTGTCCCCACACGAACCATGGTTGCACCCTCTTCAATGGCAATCTCATAATCATTGGTCATTCCCATGCTCAAATTGCACATATTTACATTATCAAGGTTTCTGCCTTTAATGTCAATAAATAATTTATATAAATTTCGGAAATGAATCCGGTTATCTTCGGGATTTTCTACAAAAGGTGCAATGGTCATCAGACCGTTTACCTGAAGATTGGGAAATTTTGAGATCTGGCTGATAAATTCAGGGGTTTCCTCGGCAGTAAGTCCATATTTTGTGTCCTCCTGAGCCATATTCACCTCAACCAGAACCGGCATTACAAGCTGCTTCTTTTCGGCCTCTTCCTGGATCGCCTCCGCCAGTCGAAGGGATTCGACAGAATGGATCAGGCAGGATCTTCCTACCACATACTTTACCTTGTTTCTCTGAAGATGCCCGATCATATGCCACCGAAGCTCTTTGGGAAGGATCTCATATTTTTCCTTAAGCTCCTGGGGACGATTCTCCCCAAAATCCAACACGCCCTCCGGGAGAAGTTCTTCGATCATGGAGACCGGTTTTGTTTTGCTGACTGCGATCAGGGTCACCTCTTTCGGATCTCTTCCTGCTCTCCTGCATGCCTCTTCCACATGTTTTAATACGTTTCTGTAATTTTCGATACTCATTTAAGGAATGCCCCTTTCTCTGTCTCTTTATACCACAATTGAATTTTCTTTTACAACGGATGCATCCAGTGCTATGTGATCATACTGCGCCAATCCATAGGCCGAATTGCTCTCCACAATACAGTATTCTTCATTTTCATCCAGTATCGTGATCTCACGGAAGATCGCATATCCCTTGTTGATATTAAAAACACCGATCAGAGATTTCGTTTCAGACACCTGATATCGTTTGGATGAGTCTTTCATTAAAACATAGTCTCCCTCTTCAAACAAAGAGGTATCCACATAATAATCAAAATCGGTCTCATCATAAACGGTTGCCGTGATATATTTTGTAATCGCAGAACCATCCGTATCGTAGGTTTCTTTTAAAATTCCGATCTCATCCTCATTATCTTCATTCACTGTCACATATTCTTTCGGAATTCTGTAAAATACTTTTTCTGCAATGGCACTGTTTGGAATTTTAAGTCCGCTCTGACGGTTGATCAGAAGCTCGATCTCGATATAGCGATCCGATGCAAAACGAATGACGGAGTTGCTGATATCCAGTTTGCCAAAGAAATCTCCCCCGTTCTGAACAATCGTAAAGTCTGCATTAAAGGTAGAACCGTCTTCCATAAAACGGAACCGGACCACCGACAGATCCGAAAGCTCTGTAGCTGTTTTTTTGTCAAGAGGAATCACCAGTGACCATTCTTCACTTGTGATAAGCTTATAGACGGGATCCTTTGCACTTACTTCTTCCTTCAGTCGCAGATTCTGACGGCTGTAATTCATTCGGTTAAAGCTTTCACTTGTTACATCATCAATGGTCATTCCTTCCATTCCGTCAATGGAATAAACGACGATCCCGTCTTTCTGTGTCGGAACAAGATTCAGTCCGGAAGCACTTCCCTGATCCAGTTCATCCAGAGTACTTTTCGAAAGCATCTCAATCAGGGCTGTCTGTGCATCTGACTTAAAATTATAGACATTCTGATAATTCGATGAGGAGTAATTGGTTGAAAAGGTGGATGCAATTTCCCGTAAGGGAGCATAACTCTGGCTGTCCAGAACAGTTTCTTCCCGGTTACTTACAGAAGTGCCAAGATTCAGCCCTCCAATGGAATAAATACCGGTATTCACTCCCACTTTGTTTCCTTCTCTTGCATAATAATGAATGGGACCGGATTCTGTGCTGTAAACGACTGTCTCTGACTTTAATGCCAGTGCAGTATAACGGTAATTGCTGGAAAGAGGTCCTGCTGTGACCTCATAGGCAGTGACATGGTCTGATCTGAGATACATAATGACACAGATCACCATATAAAGGAACAGAATTCCGAACATAATGGTTCCGATATTGATCATGGAATGATCATACATCGGTACTACTTTTTTCTTTTTACGGAATTTATCAGTCGCCATATGGTCTCCTTTTCTGTTTCAAAAGTAATTCGGATAAAATCAAAAATGGGGATGCCGCAAAATCCTCTTTCGCAGCAGCCCCGGGATTCCAGTATGTAAAATACAAATTAAAGAGAAACAATTACCTTGTCCTGCATATTCTCCGGCAATTCAGACGGATCCAGAGAAATACTCAATACGAAAGTAATCTGATATTTTTCGCCGATCACAGCCAGTTTGTCAAGGGTAACAGAAACATCGGCACCTTCCAGCTTGGCTACTTTCAGGAAGCTGTCCAGATACATCTGTTCCAGATCATGGTCCTGAGAAATAATGCCGCTGATGAATCCAATAAATTCATCCGCATTGCTCACCATATATTCAGAAACGTCAATGAGACGAACTTTGTTATTTAATTCATACATATGTTTTGCGTTCTTGTCCAAGTAAACAATATTACCGTGTACAGATTTAATTTCACTATTTACTTTGTCCAGTAAATATTTTGTCTTTCCATTTCCTTTATTACCTGCGATTATCTGTATCATCGTAATCTCCTCCTTCGGTTTCGTATATGTACAATTATACTTCACTACTTTCTAAATTACAACTGTTTTTTGTTTATTATTGACAATAAATCATTCATCTGTATATAGAGATCATCTTTTGTCACAGATTTCATGATCACACTGATATAGGAATTTCCATAGGGATCCTTGCTCAGCAGAGAAAGACATGCTCCTGCTTCATCGGTTGTTCCTGTTTTTCCGCCATAGACCGTCACATCATCGGGGGCTGCTGCTTCCCCGGTGAAATAATAATTGGTCGCATACCAGGTACGCTCATACTGTTCTCCGTCTGCTTTTGTATAAGTCACCGTGTAGTTTTTCTGATTAATGGCATCCTGGAACACATCATATTTCAATGCTTCCCGGAACATCAGATACACATCATAAGCTGTTGTGTAATGGTTTTCATCCTGAAGTCCGTGTGCATTCACAAAATGGGTATTGGTGGCGCCGATCTCATATGCCTCCTGATTCATCATTGCCACAAAGTTTTCAATGCTGCCTCCTACATGATAAGCAATGGCATTTGCGGCATCATTTCCGGAAGCGATCAGAAGCCCATAGATCAATTGACGAAGCGTCAGCTCATCTCCATATTCCAGATAACATACAGACGATTCCGGATCAATGTCCAACGCATTTTCATCGATAAAGATCGTATCATCCAGATTGCCGTACTTCAATGCAACCAGGGCCGTCATAATCTTAGTCAGACTGGCCGGATACAGCCGTTCATGCACATTTTGTGCAAACAGAACCTCTTTATTGCCAAGATCCATCAAAGCACCTGCCTCAGCGTAGGAAAGGTCGGTATCAGCTGCTGCCACATCGCCTGCCGTTACACAGAGATCCACTGTAAAGGACGGTGCTCTGTGTTCACTTTCCACTCCCTCCATTACCGAAGTCCGAACCCGGCTTTCCCCATAGGGATCTGCAAATGTGATCTCATGGGATCGGAATATAAAATAATAGACAAGTCCGGCGGTTATTAAAAGAAAGCAGATAAATAAGAGCGAAAAAAGAAAGGTTTTTCGCTTTTGTCTCTTTTTTTCCAGCATCCTTATCTGATGTCTGGTCAATGAAGAATTATCGGTACATCTCACGCCACTCTAACTCTCCTCTGTCTAAGGATTTTATCAGCATCTCCGCCGTTGCCAGATTGGTGGCCAGAGGTACATTGTACGTATCACAAAGTCGGAATACGTTCTTTACATCCGGCTCATGTGACTTTGGATGAAGAGGATCCCGCAGGAAAAACATCAGATCTATCTGATTCTGCTCGATCTGTGCTGCGATCTGCTGCACACCTCCCAGATGCCCGGATAATTGTTTGTTGATGGACAGTCCTGTCACTTCCTCTATCAGTCTTCCCGTGGTATTTGTTGCAAAAAGGTGATGCTTTGACAAAATTCCACGGTAGGCAATACAGAAATTCTGAATCAGCACTTTTTTCGAATCATGAGCGATCAACCCGATATTCATTTTGAATTTCCTCCTAAACCATATTAGTATTTTTTAACCTGAAGTCCCACATTCAGTACCAGTCCGATTCCAATAAACAAAGTACACAATGAGGTAAGACCGGAACTGACAAAGGGAAGCGGAAGACCGGTATTCGGCATCAGCCCCGTAGCCACACAGATGTTCATAAAGCTCTGGAGACCGATCAGTGCACCCATGCCGCAGCCCAGAAGCATTCCCGCTTTATCCCGGGCATTCCTGCCTATTCTGAAACACTGAAGTGCAATGAGCATTTCCAGAATAATGACCACACAGCATCCCAGGAATCCAAGTTCCTCTCCTACCACCGCAAAAATGAAGTCCGTCTGAGCTTCTGCCAGAAAGTCTCCGTTCTTGACAGATTCTACAGCCGTAGTCTCCAGTCCTTTTCCGTATAGCTGTCCGGATCCAATGGCAATGATGGAATTCTGCTGCTGGGCGGACTGATCCGGATACTGTTCCGGATGGATCCATGCCAGAATACGCATGACCTGGTATTCCTCAAGCAGTGTCTGTCCAGGCTTTAAGATCATGCTGAAAAAAATTGCCACTAAGGGAATCAGCACAACAAGGATCCCTCCGATGATCTTATAGCTCAGTCCTGCCAGAAAATACAGGGAACAGAATACCAGCAGTGTCAGAATACTGGTAGAAAGGTTTGGCTGCTTATAAATCAGAAACCAGGGTACTGCAATAATTATAACAGAAAGTACAACGGTTTTAAAGTGGTTCAGGTCATCTTCATGCCTGGAAAAATACTGGGCAAAAAACATGATGATAATAATCTTCATCAAATCAGAGGGCTGAAGATTGATACCGCCTATTACAAGCCATCTGGTCGCACCATTTACATTTCTTCCCACAAAAATAACTGCGGAAAGAAGAGCCAGCCCGATAAAATAATAAAACCAGTAAAACTGAAGCAGCCAGACGTAATCAATAAGGGATACGATCACCATCAGGATCAACCCTAAGATCAGTCCGATGATCTGCTTGTTCTGTTCCGATTTGTCAGCACTGCCGATTACCAGAATCCCGATCACGGTAAGTGCGATCACCATCAGAACCAGTGTAAATTTATAGTCTCTTAATCTGTATTGTTTTAACATGTTCTGCACCTTGTTTTACATCATTGGTTAATTCGATCTGTATGTTCATTTCCGAATAATCCGCATTGAGATATTTTCGTATCACTTCCCGAATCTCTTTTTTCATCTGTATCATCATTTCCGGAGAGGACTGCATCTTTTCAGAGAGCAGAACCATTTCCAGTCGTTCTTTTGCCGCTTTTCCGGAAGAACAGCCTTCCGTTTTTCTCTTTCGGCCGGAATCGTGATAGAAACGGATCATACAGACTCCCTCCTTACTCTTTGCGGAAAAATTCTTTCATCCGGTTCCAGAAGGACGGTTCTTTTGTAAAATCGGGAACAGGAATTTCTTCTCCTGTCACTCTTCTTGCAATATTAAAAAATGCCTGTCCTGAAGGAGAATCGTTTCCTGCAAGGGGTTCTCCCTGATTGGTGGAAATAATAATACTACGGTCATCCGGCACTGCACCGATAAGAGGAACCGCCAGAATTTCCATGACGTCCTCCACAGACATCATATCACCTCTGCTGATCATCTCCTGGCGAAGCCGGTTGATCAGAAGATCGATCTGTTTCATACCTCCTGACTCCAGAAGGCCAATGATTCTGTCAGCATCGCGAATGGCAGATACTTCCGGTGTGGTTACTACGATTGCACGGTCAGCACCGGCCACTGCATTTCGAAATCCCTGTTCGATTCCTGCCGGACAGTCCAGAATAATATACTCAAAATGTGCTTCCAGTTCTTCTACCAGCTTCTTCATCTGTTCAGGGTTTACTGCTGATTTATCCCTTGTCTGAGCCGCAGGCATAAGATAGAGTCCCGGTATATGCTTGTCACGGATCAAGGCCTGCTTTAACCGGCAGTTTCCTTCGATCACATCCACCATATTGTAAACGATTCTGTTTTCCAGACCCATTACAACGTCCAGATTTCGAAGACCGATGTCGGTATCCACCAGAACCGTCTTTTTGTCCAGCTTTGCCAGACCTGTTCCGAGATTTGCCGTCACCGTGGTCTTCCCTACACCGCCTTTACCGGATGTCACAACAATTACTTCACTCATTTTGATTCCTCCACACAGCATAAATTGGGAAATTCACCCGTTTATCCTATGTATCCTTTTCTTCCCTGTCCTCCGTATTTCCAAGAATATCTTTCAACGTACTGTGCACCAGATTTTTAACGAAAATATGGTTATCTTTTACATATGCGATCTTTGGATCCACGGCATATTCCGCAGTATCAGACCTTTTCGTGATGGCACTGCGTGCCAGCTTATCCGCAATTCGTATCTGAATCGGCTTCATAACCAGGGCAGCCACAATGCAGTCTCTGTTTCCGGCTGCTCCCGCATAGACATTGCCTCTGCAGGAACCAAGCACCACCACATTCCCTTTGGAAACGATAGATGCTCCCGGATTGACATCTCCAAGTACCACAATACTGGTCTCCACCTCCAGAGACTGACCGCTTCGAAGATTTCCCCGGTAGAACATGCCGTCCCTTGCATCCAGCTCCTCGGCTGCACGAAGTGCAGCTTCATAATATGCTTCCTCTTCCGGTCGTTCCTCCACAATACAGGCGATCTCTATCATGGAATTGCTGACGATTGCCTCCACCAGCCTGTTTTCCTGATCCCTGGTAAGTATCCTTCCCTGAAAGGTAACGGCCATTCGGGCATTCTTAAAAAAGCCGGCTGAATCCCTGAATTTTACCGCTACTGCTTCCAGAAGTTCAGGAAAGGGGAGCTGGTCATCCAGCCGGATCACCAGTCCGTATTTATTACTCTTTATCAGAACCGGAATTTTACTCATTCTATCACCCCAATTGCACAGCCGACCTGTTTTTGTTTAGTCTGTTCTTGCTCCGGAGATCGTTCCGCCTGACCACATGGAAGCATGTCCTGTGATGAGAGAATCTTTATCCTGGAGATTGAAAATGTATCGTATCATATCTTTGGCAAGCAGAGAAGCGATTGCTGATGTATAACCGTTGGTAATACGGCAGGCAATGGCGATCTGCGGATTATCATAAGGTGCATACCCGACAAATAAAGCATGACTGGGTACACCGGTCTCCTCGGCAGTTCCCGTCTTTCCTGCCATATCAATCTCAATTCCCTCCCAGTATGTGTTTTTCTTAATCATCTGGTTCATACCGGTCTTGATGGCATTCCAAAGGTATTCATCTGCCTCCACATAATCATGGACCACCGGTTCTTTTTCCAAAATGGTGCGTCCTTCCGAATCCGTGATCTTGTCAAGGATCGTCAGATCATAGCAGGTACCTCCGTTGGCGATGGTTCCTACATATCTGGCAAGCTGAACCGTAGCAAATGCATTGGTACCCTGTCCCATTGCAGAAGGTGCCATGGCTATATCCGAAATGTGCGGAGCACTCTCCACCATTTCAATTCCGGTCTCCTGGTCAAAACCGAAGAGCTTTGCGTATTTGGCCAGCTTTTCAATACCGACCTCATCCACCATTTCACCGTCGGCATTTCCCACGTCTCCGAGGCGCAGACCGATGGTATTGAAATAGTAGTTACAGGATTCCTGAAGAGCCGTGGATAGAGTTAACGCACCATGCTGTCCGTCAGGTCCGATCCAGCAGTTAATAGGGGGATCCACATCCTCGAACACACCTGTACAATAGACCGGTTCATCTACTCCGATCACTCCTTCCTCCACCCCGGCAACAGCGGACACCATCTTATAAGTAGAACCGGGTGCAGTCAGCTCCTGTGTTGCTTTGTTATAAAACGGACTGGACTTGTCCAGAGTCAGCTGTTCAAAGTATTCCTCATCCATGTCATTTGCAAGTCTGTTGTTGTCATAGCCCGGATAGGTAACACAGGCAAGGGTATCACCGGTATTCGGATCTGTCACAACAAGAGAACCGGAACAGGGTGCAAGGGCAAGCTGGGAAGGTTTCAGTTCCAGCGTATAGATCTTTTCCATTACAAAATCATAGGCGGTGATGCTTCCGTCTTTTAATCCCTGATAGGAAGCCTCATCCATCTCCAGAACACCCTGATCGAAGAGAAGACGGCACAACGTAGACGGAGACAGTCTATCCTCCTCTACCATGGCCTTATACACTTTCTTGCTGAAATTAGAATCATTGGCCACATAACTCTCCAGATAATCACAGAGATTGGAGAAAATCTCGGAAGAATCCAGAAATTCCGAATCTGTGCTGATCTGGGAAATATCGATCCATTCCTTGCTGATCGCATAGGTCAGATACTCTTTCAGACTGATATCCTCATCTTTTGTCCACCGGATATAGGTATCATCTGTGGTGTCGATGGCATCCTGCTTCAGTATGCCAAGCTCCACCATTGTGGTGTCCGTCAGATAAGTCATATAGACTTTCATTTCATCTGAAAGGTCTTTATATGGCTTGGGATTGGAATCCAGAAGCTCGGCCTTTAACTGATCAAATACTTCTTCACTCTTTTGACGGAAGAGTCCATATACTTCCTTTTCCAGAGCGGTTGCCTCATCGGATTCCATATGAGTGACACTTAAAATATTATTTTCAAAAAACGCATAATAAATATCATAGACAGGAATCACGATCTCATTGGTTCCAACCTGTGAATTGTCGAATTCTTTATAGTCAAATACATGTCCGTAAATAACTCCGGCAATATACTGCTCCAGAAGCTGATATGCCGCTTTCTGGTAATCCGTATTGATCGTCAGATAGATGTCATTTCCAGCCTGAGGTTCCACTTCCGAATCTTCTTTCAGGATCTTGCCCAGATTATTGACGTACACACTCTTTTTGCCGTCCACACCCTGCAGATCCGTTTCAAAATACTGCTCAAGTCCGGCTTTTCCCACAATATCTGTGGTATCATATACCTTACGGCCCATCTTCTCATTCAGAGATTCCAGTTCTTCTGCGGATATCTTCCCTGTATAGCCGACGATATTGGCATAATACAGAGCTTCATTATATACCCGGATGGAACTCTCCACCACATCCACTCCCACATAATATCCTTTGCTTTCCATCAGGGTAGACATGGACTGATCAGAGATATCTTTTGCAATGGTAGTGGAAATATATTTCTGATAACTGTTCTGATTGATCGCATTGCGCATTCCGATCATTTTTAAGGTATCTTCCTGATTCAGAGAAGACGGCAGACCGTATTTTACCAGTTCTTCCGGCTTATATTCATTCAGAAAAACACCATATTTCTCAGAACTTCCCAGTTCATCGATCATGTCTGCCGCAGAGATTTCTCTCTGTTCGGCAGTCAGATCATCCGTGTAGGGTTCTCCGAACACATCCGCTTTAAAACGGAGCAGATTAAATCCGCTTTTTGTATATTCGTACTCTCCTGCATCGTTGATCCGGATGGCAAAATCTGTATAGACATCATCTCCGTTTTTATAAAGGATCTGCATGATCTTGTAGAGATAGCCATTAATGGTCAGATTCCGTTCATCCCTGGTCTCGTAGCTTCCCATATCCTGAAAAGTAACATCATATGCCAGCTTATTATAGGCCAGAAGATTGCCAGCACTGTCATAAATACAGCCACGGGTACTGGGAATAGATGTCTCTCTCTTGATCTGCATGGTAAAATCATTCTGGTAAGACTCACCGTTAATGATCTGAAGGTCAAAAAGTCTTCTGATCAGAACAAAACTGAACACTACCATAAGAATGCTTAATATAGCCAGTCTGGATTGAAAGATTCTGGAAATATGCTTTTTTATCGTTTTAAACAAAACTGTCTACACTCCTTTTATCTGCTTTTTCCAGCTTACGGTTAATAAATAAAAACAGCCAGTAACAGATCAGTGTCAGCAGAATGGTATAAACCACTTCCGGCATAATGATTCTTCTGAGATAATAAAAAAACTGCACTCTTCCTCTTAAAAGGAACTGCATGATATATACCAGGATTCCATAACAAAGATCACCGGCAGCTGTCAGCATCACCGGCATTTTTACATCATCGTCATAGAAAATGCGGTAACAGTAACCGCTGAAGTAACCTATGAACATGTAGATGATCCCATGAAAGCCAACTATATAATACCCAAGAGTCATCGTCATCAGATCCATCAGGATCCCGCTGATGAATCCTATGATCAGACCGGCCCGTTTCCCGCGCATCAGACCGAAGGAAACGATAAACACGATCATGAGATTTGGCGTAATGGATGCGATCGAGATAGCCGGCATCAAAGAACACTGTAAGATCAGGCAGGCAAGGATCATCCCTGCCAGAATCAGCTTTGTTTTCATTTCATATACCTCTGCTATTCTTTGGACTGCTTCAGATTCCTGATCACAAGAACCTCTTTGATATCTTTAAAATCTACAACAGGAGAAATATATCCGGATCTGGTCAGATTATTGGCATCTGTGCCGATCTCACTGATATATCCGATCAGAATTCCCGGCAGAAACTTATCACTGATCTGTGAAGTCAGCACTTCGTCTCCTGCTTTTGCCTTGGACTCCGGATCATTCAGCTTGACAAGACGAACCTTGCCATCATCGATCAGACTCAGATCTCCTGCAATAATACAGGTATCTGAGGTTTCAGAGATCTCCGCACTCACATTGCTGTAATCATCAATAATGGAACGTACCGTAGCCCAGTTGGGGCCCACATCGGTGATGATTCCCACAAGGCCCGAACCTGCCATAACATTCATATCCACAGCCAGTCCGTCATTGGTCCCCTTATCTATGGTAAAAGTACTGTACCAGTTGCTGCCGTCCTCTCTGGAAATGACTCTGGCCCCGACTTTATCATAGCTTTCGTACTTATGGTCCAGCTGATAAAGATCCCGAAGACTGTTGAGTTCCTCCTGATCCTGTACCAGTCGGGTGTTCTCTACCGTCAGTTCATCCACCTTTGCCTGTAATTCTTCATTTTTTGCCACCAGATCAAGATTATCCTCGAAATAGTCCATTTTTCCGGAAAGCCAGCCACCCACCTGATTGATCCCTCTCTGAAGAGGTGTCAGTACAAAACCGGCCACATCCTTCAATGGACTTTCGGAAAAATCAAGGGCAAAGCTTAAAATAATCATTATGCAGCAAAACAAAGACAGAAAAAATAGCAACAGCTTACTTTTCGTATGTTCCTGTAAATCATTCTTTTTCATAACTACCTCTTTATATGACACTTCCCGTCAGATCTCTAAGGGAATATGTATACTCTGAAAGCTCCGGTACACTCATGATCTGCTGAATCCCCCGAAGAGTTGTCAGCCCCGGTTCTTTTACAATGGAAATGGGAATCCCCACCTGATTTCTCAGATAATCAGCCAGATTACAGATCAGCGAGGATCCGCCGGCCAGACAAAGGCCTGCCTCCATGATATCATGATAAAACTGCGGCGGAAGCCTGTCCAGAATACCTCTTATCTCCCCGGCGATCTGATCGATCGTATCGGTAATGGCAACACTCACAGCCATAGACGTGATCTCCGCAGAATCGGGAAGCCCGGATATGGTGCTGATTCCATAGACATCCATTGAATCTGCCGGTCCGTCTCCCACATAGGCTAGACGGTTTTTTAGACGTACTGCTGTCCTTGTTCCGATATTCAACTGAAACATCCTTCGTACGATCTTTATGACCTCCTGATCCAGAGCATTGCCTCCCAGTGGAAGAGTCCGGCTTAAAAGTATCTTCCCTCCTGCCACCACAGAGATCTCTGTAGTCCCGGCTCCGATATTCACAAGCATACTGGCTCTTGGCGAAGTCATGGAAACTCCGACTCCGATGTTATCGGCAATCCCTTTGTCCACGAGACAGATTTTCTTTGCATGGATCGTGCCGTTTAATACATTGTAATAGGCTCTTTTTTCCACCGAAGAAATATCTCTGGGAACCGCAATATAAACCACCGGCTTTCCGGTCAGAAAATGTTTGTGTTTTCTCAGCAGGTAGGAAAGCACGATCTCTGCATTTCTGGCCTCTGCGATCACTCCATTTTTCATGGGACAACTGGCCTTTACATCCAGCGGCGTCTTCTCAAACATATCATAAGCAGAATCCCCGATCGCAATGATCCTGTTATCATTGCGTATGGCGATCATGTTCTTTTCACAGACGGTAATCCTTTTTTTCCGGTCACAGATCTTGATGGTATCTGTCCCGAAATCAATCCCCAACGTATTACTAAACATACTGACTCCCTTGTAACCTTACAATCCCTCTTCATAAAAACTGGTATAGCATTTCTCCCCCAGTATAATGTGATCCAATAGCTGAATTCCCAGCATCCTTCCGCTTTCCCTGACACATTGCGTCAGCCGGATATCCTCACTGCTTGGAGCAGGATCTCCGCTTGGATGATTATGCAGCAGAATAATATAGACTGCATGATGCTCCAGGGCTTCCAGAAAAATCTCCCTTGGTGTGATACTTGAAGAGTTTACGGTTCCTGAAGAAATGATTTTTTCACACAGCAGCCTGCATTTTGTGTTGAACATCAAAAGCAGGACTTTTTCCTGATGGCAATGGCGGAAATCTTCCATATAATAATCGGCAATTGCAGCAGCATCCGTAAAGAAGCGCCCCTCCCCTGCAGTTGCCTTAGCCATCCTTCTTGATAATTCTGCGATGCACTTTAACTGAACAGCTTTTACCTTTCCGATTCCCCGGATCTTCATAAGACCCGGAATCGTCATATGGTTAAGCCCCAGCAGACTGTTTTCTACCTTGCTGGATTCCAGCACTTTCCTGGCAAGCTCCACAGAAGTGATCCCATTGGCTCCTGTCCTTAAGATCACCGCAAGAAGCTCTGCATCTGTCAGATACTCCGGCCCTTTTTCCAGACATTTTTCATAGGGCTTTTCCGCATCAGACAATTCTTTCATTGTATGGGCCATACTCTTTTGCGTCTCCCGGCCGGAGAACCACAAAAAGCTTCTGGAAACAACATTTCAGAAGCTGCCTACGTTCTCGAACATCATTCTAGCATAATTTACCTGAAAAGTATAGAACGGAATCCTTAAAATTTTGTGTACTTTTTTATAATGGCTTCTGCTGTCTTCATGCCATCCATGGCTGCGGAAGTGATTCCTCCCGCATATCCGGCTCCCTCCCCGCAGGGATAAAGGCCGGCTACGTTGGAAAGTAACTCCTCATTTCTCTCAATTCTGACCGGTGAGGATGTCCGGCTCTCCACACCGGAAAACAGTGCATCATATCTGGAAAAACCGGGTATGATACGCTCAAAAGCCAGAACACCCTCCTCAAGAGAATCTCCCAGGAACTTTGGAAGCACGCTTCGAAGATCAGAAAGCTTCCAGCTTCCTTTGATGCAGGGAATCACATCTCCAAGTTCACGGCTCTCCTGTTTTCTTAAGAAATCTCCGAAAAGCTGGACCGGTACGCTTCCGTTTCCTGCCTTCCAGGCCAGAGCTTCCAGCTTCTGCTGAAACTTTACACCTGCAAGGACACCTTCCGATCCAAAATCCTCCGGCGTGACAGTGACAATCATGGCACTGTTGGCATTGCGGCTGTCCCGGGCATGATAACTCATGCCGTTTACAGCGATCCTTTCTTTTTCGGAAGAAGCATTTACCACATATCCTCCGGGACACATACAGAAAGAGTAGATTCCTCTTCCATTCTGAAGTTTCCGTGTCAGCTTATAATCTGCTGCCGGAAGAAGGGGATGATTTTCCTGTCCATATTGAGCTTTGTTGATCAGAGACTGGGGATGTTCGATTCGAAGTCCGACTGCAAAGGATTTGGCGCTCATCCGTATCCCTTTTTTCTCCAGCATGGCAAAGGTATCCCTCGCACTGTGACCGATGGCAAGTATCAGAACTTCGCAGTCCAGTCTGCGGTCTTTCCCAATGGTGACAGAGTCAATTCTTCCGTCTTTCATCTGAATATCCGTGAGCTGGCTTTCAAACCATACTTCTCCTCCCAGATCCAGAATCTCCTGTCGCATGTTTTTTACAACTTTTCTCAGAACATCCGTGCCAATGTGGGGTTTATTCAGAAACAGGATGTTTGGATCTGCTCCGGCTTCTGCAAACGTTTCCAGGACAAACCGGTTTCTTCCCATGGTATCCTTTACCATGGTATTCAGTTTTCCGTCGGAAAACGTACCGGCTCCCCCTTCCCCGAACTGTACATTGGAATTTTCTTTGAGGATTCCTCTTTCCCAGAATGTTTCCACCGTCCGGGTCCTTTTTTCCACATCTTCTCCCCGCTCCAGAAGAATGGGACGATATCCCGCTCTCGCCAGAAGAAGACCGCAAAACAATCCGGCAGGCCCCGTCCCCACAATAACCGGACGATGCTTTAATGAAACGGATCCGCATTCAGGAATGACATAGGTCACATCATGCACCTGCTGTATCTGACTGTTCCTGCATTTTTTTAAGATACTTTCTTCCTTTTCCACTTCTGCGTCTGCAACCGCACTGTAATGAATCTCCTGTTTTTTTCTGGCATCCAAAGAACGTTTTCTGATCCTGACATTTCGGATACGGGCCACCGGGATCCGAAGCTCTTTTGCAGCTGCCTGATATAAAAACTCCTCTGTATAATCAAGGGGAAGCTTTAATTGTAAAATTCGAAGCATATGGATTTCTCCCTTCTGATCTGTCTTTTACTGTGCACTGTGAAGTCCTGCCGTATATCCGCTGGACCAGGCCCACTGAAGGTTATACCCTCCGCAGATCCCATCCACATCCAGCACTTCTCCCGCAAAATAAAGACCCGGGGTACGTTTGGATTCCAGAGTCAGAGGATCTGCCTGGTCGGTATCCACTCCTCCGGAACATACCTGAGCGGCTTCAAAGGACTTGCATCCGGTAACATGAAGTGTCAGTTGTTTACACTTATGCACAACGGATCTGATCTCCGATTCCGTAAGCTCAGATATCTTCTTTGATGATTTCAGTCCGCACAGTTCCAGAATCACGGGAATCATCTTTTTCGGAAGCAGTCCTGTCAGCCATTCCTCTGTCCTTTCATATCGCATTCTGTTTTTCATATGCCGGAAAAGCTGTTCTTCTTCATATTCCGGCATCAGATCCAGCTCCGCCAGTACTGCTTTCTTTTCGGCCAGAGCCCTTACCGCATATCTGCTTAACTGAAACACAACGATTCCGGAAATTCCGTATTCTGTCCACTGAAGTTCTCCGTCTTCGTGAAAGCATCCCAGGAGCGGACAATCCCTTTGCTTTCCATCCGGAAGTATTTTCAAAGTGATTCCGGCCGGCATCCGGATCCCGGACAGCTTTCTGACCCAGTTTTCACTCACTTTTAAAGGCACCAGTGCTTCCATGGGTGCAATGATCCTGTGCCCAAGGTTCTTTGCCAGAACATACCCGCTTCCATCTGATCCGGTACCGGGAGCTGCACAGGAACCGGCAGCCAGGATCACACGATGGCAGGAATAGCACCAGGTCTCAGTCTGCACCTTCCAGCCGTTTTCTGTTGGTTCCAGCGTCTTTACCTTTTCATTGCATTTCACTTTTACATGGAGTCTGGCTGCTTCCAGAAGAAGCAGCTCCTGTACAGCAGATGCCTGATTCACATAAGGATACACATAACCGTTTCGTATCTGAAGAAGCAGACCCAGCTGTTCAAAATATTCCATGGTTTTCCGAACCGGAAACTGTCCGATAACAGACTCAATAAAATCCGGATTACTTCCCCGATACCGGTCTTTTCTTGTTTCATCGGTATTGGTCAGGTTGCATCTTCCGTTTCCTGTCACCAGGATCTTTTTTCCCGGCTTTTCCATTCCTTCCAGAAGGGTAACCTTTGCTCCGTTTGAAGCAGCTGTCACAGCAGCCATGAGTCCGGAGGCACCGCCTCCTATTACTATCACCTGCTTCATAATGTCACCAGTTTTTTATCCACAAGACTCTGCAGTGATTTCAAAATACCAAGCCTGGCGTGCTGCCAGGTCAGTCCTCCCTGAAAATATACGGCATAGGGCGGTTTAATGGGTCCGTCCGCACTCAATTCGATGGAAGAACCCTGGATAAAGGCACCTGCTGCCATGATCACATCGCTGTCATAACCCGGCATCGCCCATGGTTCCGGTGTCACATAGCTGTCTACCGGTGCCGCAGACTGGATTCCCTCACAGAATGCGATCACCCCTTCCGGAAATCCGAATTCCACAGCCTGAATAATATCATGACGGCTTTCTTTTCCGTCAGGAACTACATGAAAGCCCAGCTTTTCGTAAATGTTAGCTGCAAAAACAGCTCCTTTTAATGCTCCCCCAACCACAGTGGGTGCCAGAAACAGTCCCTGGAAAAAGTCTTTGTTTACCCCGAGGGTCGCACCGACTTCCTTTCCCAGTCCCGGTGAGGAAAGACGGTAAGCCGCATTCTCCACACATCTGGCGGTTCCTGCAATATAACCCCCGATGGGAGCCAGACCGCCTCCCGGGTTCTTGATCAGGGAACCCACTACCATGTCAGCACCGTAATCACTGGGCTCTTCACACTCCACAAATTCTCCGTAACAGTTATCTACCATCACAATCATATCCTGGCGGATACTTTTTACAAATGAAATAGCCTGTGCGATCTTTTCTACTGACAGCGTTGGTCTCGTCTGATATCCTTTGGAGCGCTGAATCTCCACAAGCTTTGTCTTTTCGCTGATTGCCGCTCTGATACCGTCAAAATCAAATTCTCCGTTCGGAAGCAGATCTACCTGTCCGTAAGTGATTCCGTATTCGGCCAGTGAACCGTTGGACGGCCGGATACCGATCACCTCCTCCAGGGTGTCGTAGGGTTTTCCGGAGATGGAGATCATCTCATCCCCGGGACGCAGATTGCCGGCCAGGGCCACAGCCAGGGCATGGGTACCGCAGGTGATCTGGGGACGAACCAGAGCTGCTTCGGTGTGGAATACATTTGCATAGACTTCTTCCAGAGTCTCTCTTCCCAGGTCGTTATATCCGTACCCGGTACTGCTCTGGAAGCATTCGGCGCTGACTCTTGCCTTCTGCATGGCCCCGATCACTTTCATCTGGTTGTATTCCACCGTTTCCTCTATCTTTTGAAACCGTTCCTTCAGCTGTTCCTCAATTTCTTTTCCATATTCATATACCTGCCTGCTGATTCCAAGATCACGGTACATTTCTTCCAATGTTGCTTTCATTACTATATAATTCCTTTCTCTCTTACAATTCCAAGCATATAGGCAAGCATCCTATCAGGATCATTCTGAAAATCTTCCTTCTGAACCCAGCAGACATCCCTCTCACGTTTCATCCAGGTGATCTGCCGTTTTGCAAAGTGCCTGGTGTCCCGTTTCAGACGATAGACAGCCTCGTCAAGACTGCACTGCCCGTTCAGATAATCCAGGATCTCTTTATATCCCAGTCCCTGCATGGACACCATATCACGGGTATACCCCTTCTCCTTTAATTTCCTTACCTCATCGATCAGCCCCTGTTCCAGCATCTGATCGATCCTTCCATTGATTTTTTCGTAAAGGATTCTCCGCTCCTCATTGAGAACAAAATAAGCAAAACGATAGGGGGATTCTTTCTGTCTCTGGATTTCGTTGTGCGCAGAGATCGGTTCACCGGTCTCCCTGTAATATTCCAGTGCCCGAATGACTCGTTTTACATTATTTGCGTGGATCTCCTCTGCCGCCTTCGGATCTGCCTCCTGAAGCAGCCGGTGAAGATATGCAGCACCTTTTTCTTTTGCCAGCATTTCCAGCTCACGCCGACATGCACTGTCTTCCCCGTTTTCTGTAAAATCAATATCATACAGAACAGCCTGAATATAAAACCCGGTTCCGCCTACCAGAATGGGAATTTTCCCCTTTGCCCAGATCTGCTCCATATACTGTCTGGCCAGCTTCTGGAAGAGTACCACATGAAATTCTTCCTCCGGATCCAGCTCATCGATCAGATAATGGGGCACTCCATCCATCTCTTCCGGACGAATCTTGGCGGAACCGATATCCATTCCCCGATAGACCTGCATGGAATCCGCAGATATGATCTCTCCGTTCACTGCTTTTGCCAGAGAAATGGAAAGGGCTGTCTTCCCCACCGCAGTAGGCCCTGCCAGTATCAGCAATGGTTTTTTCTCCATGTCCTTCCTCCTGTTTCATACAATTCTTTTAAATTTCCGTTCGATATCATATTTCGACATGGAAATGATCGTTGGGCGGCCATGAGGACAATGATAGGGGTTTTCCAGCGTCATCAGTTCGTCGATCAGCGCATGGATCTCCGGTACGGACATTTTATGATTTCCCTTGACCGCTGCTTTACAGGACATGGATGCGATCTTTTCATTGATGCTATCCGCTTTCATAGTTTCTTCCTGACCGCCAAGGCTGTCCAGCATTTCCAGGAACAGATCTTCCTGACTGATTCCAAACAGATTATCAGGCACCGCACGCAGGGCATATTCCTTCCCGCCAAATTCTTCGATCTCAAATCCGATCCGTGTAAAGTTATCCATATATTTTTTCAGCAGCGCTTCCTCTCCCAGACTGAGGCTTAAGATCACCGGTGGATTCAGATTCTGTGAGGTATAGATCCGGTCTTTTAGTGTCTTCATAGTCCGTTCATACAGCACCTTTTCATGTGCCGCATGCTGATCAATGATAAATAGCTGATCCCGGAATTCCACAAGCCAGTATGTGTCAAACAGCTGACCGATGATACGATGTTCCTTTACATTTTCCTTTGACAGCAGCTTATCCTCAAATAGTGTAAGCTGCTCCGATACCGGTGTTTTCGAGATCGGTGTTTTCAAAACCGGTTCTTCCGAAACAGGGTTTGTCGGCAAAACCGGTCTCTCCTGCCGCTTTCCCTCTTTGTCTGTCCCATAGGAGCCGGTTTCTTTTACCCTCTGCGGGGTACTGACTGCAGCAGCACTTTTCAGGAAAACCGCCTCTCTTCTTCGTACTTCAAAAGGCTCCGGGATTCTTTCTTTTACCTGCTGCTTCTGTTCTTCCTTCTGGAGTCGAAGCTTTTCCATCCGTTCCTCTTTCTGATCCGTTACACTCACCTTCGGTATCATTTCTTTATGGGTCAGTGCTTCCCGCACGGTTGCAAAGACAAGCTGATAGATGGCTTCATTGTCAGAAAAGCGCAGCTCCATCTTGGTCGGATGAACATTGATATCCAAAAGATTTCCGTCGATGGTAAAATGAAGTGCGGTAAAGGGATATTTATGCTTCATCATAAAGGTATCATAGGCGTCTTCGATTGCTTTTGACAGCACGCTGCTTTTGATATAACGCCCGTTCACAAAATAGTTCTCATAATTGCGGTTTCCCCTGGAGATCACCGGTTTCCCGATAAATCCGCTGATCTGTACCGATTCCGATTCTTTTCTGATCTCCAGCAGGTTTGCGGCAATATCCCGTCCGTATATATTATAAATGATATCTTTCAGGTTATGATTTCCGGAAGTATGCATTCTGGTCTGGTTGTTATTCAAAAACTTAAAGGATACCTCCGGATGGGACAGAGCGATCCGCTCCATCATATCACTGATATAACCGGCTTCCGTCTGAGCTGTTTTTAAGAATTTTTTTCTTGCCGGCGTATTAAAAAAGATGTTTCTCACCAGAAAGGTCGTGCCGTTCGGTGCCCCGATCTCTTCCATACTCTTTTCTTTTCCGCCTTCGATCAGGTAACGGATACCGGTCAGCTGTTCTGTGGTTTTAGTGATCAGCTCCACCTGGCACACTGCTGCAATGCTGGAGAGCGCCTCACCCCGGAAACCAAGTGAAGTGACGCCTAAAAGATCCTCCACTTTTCGAATTTTGCTGGTGGCATGACGCAGAAACGCAAGAGGCACCTGTTCCGGCAGGATCCCCATGCCGTTGTCGGTGATCCGGATAAAGGAAATTCCGCCGTCACGGATCTCCACTGTCACTGCAGTGGCGCCTGCGTCAATAGCGTTCTCCACCAGCTCTTTCACTATGGAGGATGGTCTTTCAATGACTTCTCCGGCTGCAATTTTGTCGATCGTCTGTTGATCCAGAACCTGAATCTGATTTGTCAACGTTTTCTTTCCTCCTGTGGGTTTATTTCTCTTACGCTCCGCTCTCCCAGCGATTTTTCAGTCTGTTCTGAAGCCTGTTCAGTACATTCAGTGCCTCGATAGGGGTCAATGTGGAAATCTCAATTTCCTTCAGTTCATTTAACACATCCTCATCACTGACCGTATCGAACAGGGTCATCTGATCCAGATCCACCTGATCGTACTTTTTCACATGAGACTTATGCCGGCTCTTTCCCTCCGTCTTGCTCTCACTGACTGCTTCCGTAATATCTGCATCACTCAGTTCCTGTACCAGTTCCTTTGCCCGGGCAATGACACTGTCAGGAACCCCGGCAAGTTTGGCCACCTGGATACCGTAGCTCTTATCTGCTCCGCCTTTTACGATTTTTCTTAAGAATACGATATCATCGCCTTTTTCCTTTACGGCAATACAGTAATTATTTACATTGGACAGTTTCCCTTCCAGCTCGGTCAGTTCGTGATAATGGGTGGCAAACAGAGTCTTTGCACCCAGAAGCTTCGGATTGCTGATATGTTCCACCACGGCCCAGGCGATGCTCAGTCCGTCAAAGGTACTGGTACCCCTTCCGATCTCATCCAGCACCAGGAGGCTGTCAGAAGTGGCATTTCTTAAGATATTTGCCACCTCTGTCATTTCCACCATAAAGGTACTCTGACCCGATGCCAGATCATCCGATGCGCCTACTCTGGTAAAGATCCGGTCCACGATTCCGATCTTTGCGCTGGAAGCGGGAACAAAGGAGCCGATCTGGGCCATCAGAACGATCAGTGCCGTCTGACGCATATAAGTGGATTTTCCTGCCATGTTTGGCCCGGTAATAATGGAGATCCTGTTTTTCCCATTATCCAGATAGGTATCATTGGCGATAAACATATCATTATGGATCATTTTTTCCACCACCGGATGACGGCCGTCCTTGATATGGATCAATCCCTTTGTATTCATTTTGGGACACACATAGTTGTTCCGCTCCGCAACAAGCGACAGAGAAGCAAATACATCGATTCCTGCCACCGCTTTTGCCGTTTTCTGAATTCTTCCAACCTCTGCCCCGATGGTATCCCTCACCTGGCAGAACAAAGTATATTCCAGAGAAACCAGCTTATCTTCCGCTCCAAGGATCATATCCTCCAGTTCCTTCAGTTCCGGAGTAATATAGCGCTCTGCATTGGCAAGAGTCTGTTTTCTTGTATAATAATCCGGAACCATATCCTTGTAAGAATTCGTGACTTCCAGGTAATAACCGAACACTTTATTATATTTGATCCGGAGATTTTTGATTCCGGTTTTTTCCCGCTCCTTTGCTTCCAGTTCGGCAAGCCAGGTCTTTCCCTCTGTCTTTGCCTGACGAAGCCGGTCGATTTCTTCATGGAATCCTTCCCGGATCATATCTCCATCCCGGACAGAGATGGGTGGATCCTCACAGATAGCCCGGTCGATCAGACTGCAGAGATCCTCCAGGGTATCCATATCTTCACGAATAGAACATAGAAGATCACTGTTAAAATCTCCCATAATATATTTGATATGAGGAAGCATGGACAGGGAAGACTTAAAAGCAATCAGATCTCTGGGATTGGCAGTCTGGTAGCTGATCTTACTGATCAGTCGCTCCAGGTCATATACCGGATTTAAATATTCCCGGATCTCTTCCCGGGCGATCGCATTTTGATTGAGTTCTGCTATGGCAGATTGCCTGCGCTCAATTTCTTCGATGTCAATCAATGGCTGTTCCAGAAAGCTTCGAAGCATACGTGCCCCCATGGCGGTCTTTGTCTTGTCCAGTACCCATAAAAGAGAGCCCTTTTTCTGTTTTTCCCGAAGAGTTTCACACAATTCCAGATTTCTTCTGGTGGAACTGTCCAGGATCATGAATTTACCTGTCTTATAGGGAGTCAGCCTGGTAAGATTGGAGATCTGATTTTTCTGTGTCTCGATCAGATACTGCATCAGTGCGCCTGCTGCGATCACACCGCAGTTAAAGTCTTCCAGTCCAAGACCGGCAAGGGTGCTTACTTTAAAATGCTCCATAAGGGATCTCTTGCACAGATCATCATCAAAATACCAGGCATCCAGGGAAAATACCGTGATGCCCAGACGGTTTTTGAAGTCTTCCAGATCGATACCGCTGACTGCAAAAGAATGGTTGCAGATGATTTCCGTAGGTGTAAACTTGGAGATCTCATCCAGAAGCTTTCTGTCAGTATCCACCTCTGTCACAAAATAGGCCCCGGTGGAGATATCTGCAATGGAGATTCCGTAGGTATCTGCCATATAAACGATACACATCAGATAATTATTCTTTGTCTCATCAAGGGCCAGGGTGTCCAGATTCGTACCGGGAGTAACGATCCGAATCACCTCACGTTTCACGATTCCCCTGGCAGTCTTCGGATCTTCCACCTGCTCACAGATGGCCACTTTATAGCCCTTTGATACCAGCTTATTCAGATAATTGTCCACAGCATGAAAAGGAACGCCGCACATGGGCGCCCGTTCCTCCTGACCGCAGTTTTTTCCGGTCAGCGTGATCTCAAGTTCTTTTGATGCCACCAGTGCATCGTCAAAAAACATTTCATAAAAGTCACCGAGACGATAAAACAGAATGCAGTCCTGATAGTTCTTTTTCGTCTCCATGTACTGCTGCATCATTGGTGTTAACTGTTCCACTTGCTCACCTCATTGTTCCCATATAGTAAAATCCTTTGCACTCATCCAGATGAACATCCACAATTTTTCCAATCAGAGAAGCATCCCCTTTAAAATGCACCAGAAGATTATTATCCAGTCTTCCCGTTACCAGAGAAGAATCATGATCATTGATTTCCTCAACCAGCACCGGCACTGTCTGCCCGGTCATTCTGGATGACATTTCTTTGGAAATTTTCTGTACTTCTTTTAACAGACGGTCAAATCTGGGTTTAATGACCTCCTCCGGGACCTGATCTTCCATGGCTGCAGCAGGGGTTCCTGTCCTTTTGGAATAAATGAACGTAAATGCGCTGTCATAACGCACTTTTCTGACGACATCCAGCGTTTCCTCAAAATCTTCCTCTGTCTCTCCGGGGAATCCCACAATGATATCTGTGGTCAGAGAGATATCCGGAATGGCCCGTCTTAATTTTTCTGTCAGTTCCAGGTACTGTTCTTTGGTATAGCGACGGTTCATGATCTTCAGGATCCGGCTGCTTCCAGACTGAAGAGGCAGATGCATATGATGACAGATCTTTTCAGACTTTGCCATCACTTCGATCAGCTCGTCGGAAAGATCTTTTGGATGGGAGGTCATAAAACGGATCCGTTTCAGTCCTTCAATTTTTTCTGCCTCCTGTAAAAGCTGTGCAAAGGTCATGGGCTGTTCCAGATTTTTCCCGTAGGAATTCACATTCTGTCCCAACAGCATCACTTCCACCACACCGTCTTCCACCAGCCGTTCAATTTCCCGGATAATGTCCTTCGGCTCACGGCTTCGCTCCCTTCCTCTCACATAGGGCACGATGCAGTAGCTGCAGAAATTGTTGCATCCAAACATAATATTGACACCGGACTTAAAGGAATATTTTCGTTCTACCGGAAGATCTTCCACGATCTGATCCGTGTCTTTCCAGATATCAATGATCATATCATTGGATTCCAGCCTTGCCGACAGAAGCTCTGCAAATTTATAGATATTGTGCGTTCCGAAGATCAGATCCACGAAACGATAGCTTTTTTTCAGCTTTTCCACCACATCCGGCTCCTGCATCATGCATCCGCAAAGAGCGATCAGCATATGTGGATTCTTTTTCTTTTGGTTATGAAGAACCCCAAGTCTTCCGTAAACACGAAGATTGGCATTTTCCCGAACGGTACAGGTATTATAGATAACAAAATCTGCCTCTTCCCCTTCTACCATCTGATAGCCGATCTTTTCCAGCATTCCTGCCAGTTTTTCGCTGTCTCTGGCATTCATCTGACAGCCGAAGGTCACTGTGGAAGCCGTAAGCGGACGTCCCAGTTCTTCTGACATCTTTGCCACAAGCATCCGGCATTTTTTCAGATAATAGTACTGCCTTTTCGGTTCCTCCTGCGGCGGCTGCGCCGCAAGATCCAGTGCGTCCAGTTCTTTTTCATAATCAATCTGTAAACTCATGTAATTTCCCTTCTGTTAAGGACGTACCTGTCCATTTCCGTAAATAATATATTTTGTGGAGGTCAGCGCCTCCAGCCCCATGGGACCTCTTGCATGAAGCTTCTGGGTACTGATTCCGATCTCTGCTCCAAATCCAAATTCAAAGCCGTCCGTGAATCTGGTAGAGGCGTTCACATACACGGCTGCCGCATCGATCTCATTTAAAAATCTCTGTGCATGATCATAATTCTCTGTGATGATCGCTTCGGAATGACCTGTATTATAACGGTTGATATGTTCGATGGCCTCATCAAGCGAAGAAACGGTGCGGATAGAAAGAATGTAATCCAGGTATTCTTTTCCCCAGTCTTCTTCCGTTGCCGGTATCACATCGGAACTGATCTTACATACCGCTTCATCTCCCCGAAGCTCCACCTGCTTTTCCTGAAGCTTTTTCTTCAGAAGCGGCAGTAATTCGTCCAGGATCTTCTCATGGACCACCAGTGATTCACAGGCATTGCAGACACTGATCCTTTGGGTCTTTGCATTAAAAATAATATTCACTGCCATGGTAAGATCCGCTGTTTCATCCACATAAATATGACAATTGCCTGTTCCGGTCTCAATCACAGGGATCGTACTGTTGTTGACCACAGCTTTAATAAGCCCTGCTCCCCCTCTTGGAATCAGCACGTCCACATACTCATTCAGTTTCATAAAGGCCGCCGCCGTCTCACGGCTGGTATCCTCAATAAGCTGAATCGCATCCTCTGTCACGCCCGCTTCCTTTAGAGAAGCCCGAAGGATTTTAGCGATGGCAATATTGGAACTTATGGCATCACTTCCGCCTTTTAAGATCACCGCATTTCCGGTTTTAAAGCAAAGTCCGAATGCGTCAGCCGTCACATTGGGCCTGGATTCATAAATGATTCCCACTACGCCGAGCGGCACCCGCTTTTTCCCGATCAGCAAGCCATTGGGCCGCTGTTTCATGGACAGTACTTCCCCGATTGGATCCTGCAGAGAAGCGATCTGTTTTAAGCCTTCTGCCATTCCTTCGATCCGTTCTTCGGAGAGTGCAAGACGATCGATCATTCCGGGAGCCATTCCGTTTGCCCTTGCTCTTTTCAGATCCTCCTCATTTGCCTTTAAAAGTTCTTCTCTCCGTTTCACAAGATTTTCTGCAGCTATTTGTAATACCCGATCTTTTAAAGATGTATTTAAAATACGAAGGGAAGGCTCTGCCGCTTTTGCATTTTTCCCAATCTCCTGTAATGTCATGCTGTGTATACCTCTTTCTCTGTGATCAATACCTGTGGAAAAATATCATAGGTCCCTGCCGGAACTTCCTCTGCCATCTGAAAATCAAAGGCAATGGCGATTGTAGGATGCTCTTTGTGAGCAGCCAGATACCGGTCATAAAAACCCTGTCCGTAGCCGCATCTGTGTCTGTTCCGGTCAAATGCAACTCCCGGCACGATCAGAAGCGCCTGCTCATCATGGGCTTCCTCACCTGTTACCGGTTCTGGAATGTCATAATATCCGGGTTTTACATCTTCATAAGAATGAAAATAATAATATTTCATTTCCCCGGGGCCGGTCACCCTCGGTGCAGCCGTCCTTTTTCCCTGCTTCCATGCGGTCTCCAGAAGAAGCTTTATGGATACTTCCCCTTTACAGTCCATATAAACATAAACAGAGTCCGCCTTCTGAAACTGAGGGGACTCTATGATCTTCCTGCAGATCATTTCGCTGTCTGACGCCAGAACTGCAGGGTCGGCTTCTCTTCTTCTTTTAAAAACTTCTTTTCTAATTTCCTTTTTTGTAGTTTCTTTTATCATATTTTTCACCCAGATTCACAATCGTTCCATCTTTTTCTTTCACATCGATCCGATCCAGTTGTCCTCTCAGATTTCTGCGGATCGCTGCGATATACTCCTGTCTGAGGGCTGCCTGTTCCATTTTTTCTTCACTCGTCAGGCCTTCTGCCTTGCTTTTTCTTGCCAGTTCATTGATTCTGTCGATCTGTTTCTGTGTAATACCCATATTGTTTCCTGTCCTGTCTGATTTCTTTTTATTCCCGCGAGCAACGAGCCAAGTAGCCGCACTTGTGCGGATATTTGGCGACTGCCGCGAGGGTCAAATACCCCGCTGCTCTGCAGCGCTACAAGCTTGATACCCCGTTGCTTGCAGCGGGGTATTTGATTACCGTTCACCTGCTGCAGTGCCGGATGTCATCTCACTCCTGATATAATTTACCAGAGAAAAGCTGTGATCTTTTTTTCCTACAAAGAGAGTTCCCTGGGAACGCCCCTGAACAATTTTGTGGATCACATGGAAATCCTCCCCATTTGCAATCACCATATCCGCTCCGGAAGTGGTGGCAATTTTTGCGGCGGTAAGCTTTGTACTCATTCCACCGGTACCCACACTGCTTCCGCTGGTGCTTTTTCCCATCTGCAAGAGCCGGTCATCCAGTTCTTCCACCGTATCGATAAATCTGGCATCGGGATTCTGATGAGGATCATCGGTAAACAGTCCGTCAATATCGGAGAGAAGAATCAGAAGATCCGCATCAATAAGCGATGCAACCAGAGCAGACAATGTATCATTATCGCCGAACCGGATCTCATAGGTAGAAACCGTATCGTTTTCATTCACAATAGGAATCGCACCCAGTTTTAACAGTTCCTGGAAAGTGTTATGTGCATTTTCACGACTCACCGGATCGGTGATGGTATTTTTTGTCATCAGAACCTGGGCGGCCACATGACCGTATTCTGCAAACAGTTTCTGATAGATCATCATCAGCTTTGCCTGGCCGATAGCGGCACATGCCTGCTTTGACGCCAGGTCAACCGGTTTTCCCCGAAAACCAACAGCACTGCTTCCCACCGCAATGGCACCGGAAGATACAATGACTACATCTTTTCCCATATTCCGAAGATCACTGATCTCACGGACCAGGATCTCCAATTTGGTCAGGTTCAGATTGCCGGTCTCCGGATGAGTCAGAGAGGAAGATCCAATCTTAATAATGATTCGCTTTTTTTCTTTCAGCTGTTCTCTAAAATTCATGGCAGATAACCTGTCTTTCTATCGTTGTAGTGTATGTCTTATAAAAATCTGATCTTTTTCAGTATCGATACCATCAGCACGCCCTTGGGAAGATTGAGGATCTCATGCTCTCTCACACCCTTCAGTTTAATGAGGAAGAATCCATAAACCGTTGCTCCTGCCAAAATTCCAAGGATCGCTGCGATCGCATTGGAGGCTGCTTCGATAAATATGTAATTCAGCAGAGTGTCGAAAATCCAGTACACAACAAATGCTGCGATTGCCATAAAACCGGATGAGATCAGCGGAATCAGGAATGTCTTTCGAATCTCCTGACGATAATGCAGATACCGTTTCAGTGCCATGGAGTTCAGCACACAGATCACCAGTGCAAAGATCGTATTTGCATATACCACACCATAAATGTTCAAACGGAACTGCTTCAAAAACAGGATCAGTACTGCCACATGAATAATCAGTGCAACGGCAGAGTTCTTCAGCGGAATATTCATTTTTCCCATACCCTGAAGAATGGACGTTGTCAGGGTGGAGATTGCAAACAACACGATCATCAGTGCGCCTGCCTGCATGATTCCTGCAGGCAGTTTATGGGAATCACCGAAAATCAGCTGCATAATAGGAGATGCCAGAACTGCCATTCCCACAGCACAGGGGATCGTAATGATCATGGTATACCGCATGGTATTACGCACTTTGATCTTCGCATCCTTATAGTTGCCGTCTACCATGGCCGCTGTCAGCGCAGGCACCACAGACGGTGCCAGACAGGAAGCCAGTGCCAGAGGCACATTCATCAGCACATAGAATTTTCCCAGATATATTCCATAAATGGTATTGTATTGTTCTTTTGTATAGCCCTGTCCGGAAAGGATCGTATTAAAGATAGCCTGGTCCAGGGTTGGGCTCAGATTATAGATCAGGGTGCTGAACACAATAGGAAGGATTGTGATCAGGATCGCTTTGTAGATTGCCTGATCAGAATCCAGTTTTTTCGTGGAATCCTTTGCGATCTGTTTTTTAAAGCCTTTCTGAAAAGAACCGTATACGATCATCAGAAAAATCAGGGCGACGGATACACTGACTACCGTACCTACCGTTCCGCCGGCCGCTCCCCATGCAGGTGCAGCAGAAGCATCCGCATCTTTTAAGGACAATCCGTACTGAAACAGGAGACCGGCAGCAATCACCGATACAAACGCATTGACGATCTGTTCGATCACCTGTGATGTAGCTGTTGGAATCATGGTCTCATGTCCCTGGAAATACCCCCGGTATACACCTGCTATGGCAAAGATAAAAATAGCCGGTGAAATTACACGAAGCGCATAGGCAGCATTGTCCACACGCATAATGGTGCCGCAGATCACATCTGCAAGCAGGAACGTCAGCAGAGAGATCACTCCGCCGCAAAGGACCGCAAACTTCATGGAACAATGGAAGATCTTCTGTGCATTCTTCATCTGCCCCTTATGAAGCTGTTCAGAAACCAGCTTTGATACAGCAAGAGGAAGACTGAATGTGGAAATCATCAGCAAAATCGAATAGATGGAGTTTGCACTGCCGTAATAAGCATTTCCCTCATCTCCAAGAATACGGGTAAGCGGGATCCGATAGATCATCCCTATGATCCTGGCAAATATGGATGCCGCCGCCAGTATGGTCCCCTGAACCAGATAATTTGATTTGTTCTTTTTAGTCCCCACGAAACTGCTTCCTCCCTGCTATTACCTTCACAAATTCGATTTCTCTCAGGCACACTTTCTTTTATTCAAACATGGTGTCCTGACTTCTGTTATTCGCCACGATGCTTACCCAGGTCTTTCCCTGATTCAGAATCATTTCATTTCCCTGTGCATCATAATATCTGGCCGGTCCCCAGTCAGAATCCTTTCTCCATGTTGCATATTCATACGTTCCGTTTGTGAAGACTATCGCATCTCCGCCGGCATTCGTATCCACATCCAGATATCCGTTGTCATCATAGGGAACCACATCACAGTACTGAATGATCACATTGGTAAAGGCAAGCTGATTTCCTGTCAGCTCATCAATCTGTGCATCCCCATACTGGAAGCGCCTGTACACTCCCGAAGTTTCATCATACTCAAAATATGGTTCGTTGCTGTACAGGCTGGGTCTGATGTAGGTGGCTGTTCCATCCACACAGGAAACGATCTGTCCGTCCTCTGCGAAATTGAAATGCCCCGTATAGTCATCATCAAATTGCATACTGTAGCCTTTTCGCTCAATGGCTGTCAGAAGACCTTGTGCGCTGGTATAGACATTATGAGGCGCCGGACGGTCATCCGTACGATAGAAAATGTCTTCTCCCGCATATCCGTTGATCTCACCGGCTGCTTCCTGATACTGCAGACCGCTGATATTATTCACCATCTCCGAGTTCAGCAGGTCAAAGGCATAGACCGCCTGGCCGAAATGGGTATAAATCGCATCAAATTCCATGGCAAAATCAATATAATAGTCCCGGCAGCTTCTCACCGGTCCGATCTTCTCAAGATTCTGGTAATCTTCAAAAATGGCAAGCAGGCGGGTGATATCTCCTTCTACCGGAGCCTCATAGATCACACCCGCATTTTCCAGTCCGGCCTGTGGAATCGCATTAATGATATTATTGATCATGATCGATACCGGTCTTTTTTGTGCGATCTGAGCATCTGTCAATTGTCCTGTAAGATAACTGTGGACCTGGTTCTCCTCATTTGGTGTCTCCCGTTCCACGTTGCCTCTCTGAATATCTGTCTTTGGCTCATACCACTGCGCAGATGCCGGAAATACCGCACCTGCTGCAATTGTCATTCCTAAAATAATGGAAAGAGTCGTTTTTTTCATAATAAGATCCTCCTTGCTGAAATACAATGTCAATAGTTTATCAGTCTCTTGTGATCCCAACAGAACTAAGAATGGCATCCTGCTTCTGTTCCATCCGTGCCGCATCATCCGGCTCCATATGATCATAACCGATCAGATGAAGCATACTGTGAGCGATCAGAAATGCATATTCCCTCTTCAGGGAATGGCCATACTCCTGTGCCTGTGCTTCGACACGATCTGCGGAAATGACAATATCGCCCAACATCAGTTCTCCGGTGTCAGGATGAAAGCTGTCCATGTATTCATTCTCCTCCAGGAATTCAAAATCTCCCGCCTGGGGAAACTGAGTCATCGGAAAAGACAGCACATCTGTCGGGCTGTCAATTCCTCTCTGCTCCCTGTTTATCAATCTTATCTCTTCATTGGTGGTAAGGGTGACCCCGACCTCTGCTTCATACGGGCATTTTTCCGTATCCAGAACTGCTTCTGTTACCAGCCTGGCCACTTCTTCCACATCAAAATCCCATCCGGGCGTACATTCCAGTTCCAGATGAACGGTCATACTCTGCCTCCTCTTTTCTGCCTCTCCGCTGCCTTCTGTGTGTAGTTTCTGGAAGCGGTTCTGGCATTTTCTTTCTTTTCGTATTCCTCATAAGCCTGTACGATCTGCTGTACCAGCGGATGCCTTACCACATCCTTGCTGGTCAGTCGGCAGAAAGCAATATCCTCCACCCTGGACAGTACTTTTACAGCCACATCCAGTCCGGACTGAACATTGGAAGGAAGATCTTTCTGCGTCATGTCTCCCGTAATGATGACTTTGGAACCGAAACCGATTCGCGTCAGAAACATTTTCATCTGGGCAGGGGTGGTATTCTGAGCCTCATCCAGAATAATAAATGCATTATCCAGAGTTCTTCCTCTCATGTAGGCAAGCGGCGCCACCTCGATCAGCCCCTTTTCCATATTTTTCTGGAAGCTGTCCGGTCCCATGATCTGATACAGTGCATCATACAGTGGGCGAAGATAGGGATCCACCTTGCTCTGCAGGTCTCCCGGCAGAAATCCCAGTTTTTCCCCGGCTTCAATAGCCGGTCTGGTAAGAATGATCCTTCCTACTTCATCGTTCTTAAATGCCTGGATCGCCATAGCCATGGCAAGATAAGTCTTTCCGGTACCGGCCGGACCGATACCAAAGACGATCATCTTCTCCCGAATGGCATCCACATAGTTTTTCTGACCCAATGTTTTTGGCTTGATCTGCTTTCCGTTGATCGTATGACAGATACAATCCTTATCGATCTCCACAATGGCTGATTCTTTGTTTTCAAAAGAAAGCGCCAGTACATAATTTACATTCTGCTCGGTGATCGTATTTCCTTCCCTTGCTAAAGACGTCAGCTGTTTCATAATCTCAGCTGCTTTTGCCGAAGCATGCTCACTTCCCAGGATTTTTATTTCTCCGTTTCTGGAAATAACTGTCACATTTAATGTTTTTTCGATTTTTTTTACATGCTGATCAAACTGGCCAAATACATTCCGCTCCAGATCTGCGGGTATGGCAACTGTGGTCTCCACAATACTCATGAAGCATTTCTCTCCTGCTGCAATTCCAAATACTCAGTGTCCACTCTCCTGCCGGCTTTTTGAACCACGGTAATCTTACCTTCTGCAAGGCAGGAAGTCGCACTTATCGTTATTTTAACATTTTTTTCAAATATTTGAACCCCTTTTTCTTCATTTTCTGTTAGAAATTTATGTAATCTTGATTCTGCCAGCTTTTTTGCTTCTTCTTCTGTATAAAGAAACAGTTCCTGACTATATTCTCTTGCTGTAACCAGAGAAAAAGACAGAGGAAGATAAAAATCCTCCCGGATCCGGAAGGGGTACACCCGTTCCAGAAGATCATACTGCCCCAGATACACGACCGGCGGCTCGATACCAAAGGTTTTTCCCAAAATGGTAACATACCCTCCAAAACGACTTTTTCCGGTGTAGGAAATTTTTTCATATGCCCGGTCAAATTCATCCCGATAAGGTATCTCTGTCCTGATATAGATATCTGCATCAGCAGCACAGTATTTACAGGCTACTACTTCATCCGAGTCATTGGTGATCTCCATACGTCCCCGAACCAGTATCTGCCCTGCTTCCACCGGATCTCCTTTTTTTACCATCGGTGTACCGCTTCTGGTGATCATTTCTACGATTTCTCCGTCAAATTCACTGACCAGATCACTGTCCGGATAATCTCTTCCCTCATAAAGCTGTGTATCTGTGTTTTCCTGCACATCTATGATCAGACTGGTTCCTCTGATCTTCACAGACACCCAGGTGACCTCAGGAAATCTTTTTCGAATATCAGACGCCATCTTTTTACAGTCAATATCATTTTTCCATGTTCCGTAATCCGCATGCTGCTCTGTCAGATATTCCATAAAATCCGCTCTTGTCACTTCCTGATTTCCTTCGATCTGAATATTCCAGATAAAACAGGATAAAAGAAAAATAAAAAAACCGCAGCAGCAGATTCCAAGTACAAAGACTTTTCGCTTTCTGTGACGGTTCAGAAAAAAAGGCAGTCCATATTTTCTGCGGATCCTTATTCGGGTACGGCATTTTCTGGCCAGAGGCTTCAGACGATAAAAATCCTTCAAAGCCAGATTCATTTCATAACCTTTCCCAACAGTCCGAATCTCCCAAAGTGTGATCCGATGGTTCGCACAGAGATTCAAAAACCGCTCATAGGCTCCGCCGCATATATGGATCCGCACATATCCTTTTGCGAGCAAAAGAAGACGTCCGATCAGAATATTTCCCTCCTGTCAGAAATAGTGCACCTGTTCGATCCATCCTTTCAGGCAAAGTTCTTCTCTGGTATAGCATTCAATATACAGATCCCTGCCCGTCACCTCCATACGGCACTGACTGCACTGGAGCAGCAGGCGTACATCTGAATACTCAATGATTCCAAGATAATTTTCGATCCTCATTACATTCTGCCCGGTCATTTCCACCAACGCAGCTTTCTTTGCCAGATCCTCGGGGATCTCCATAGCGGAAGCCATATTTTGAAAAACAGGTAATTTCATCGACAGATTCACTATTTCCAGGCTTTATTATTTACTATATGTCAGCACCCGTCAGAACATACGATTCTCATCAAAAAAGATCAAGCCAAACCAGGTGACCGTCTGATTGTCATAATAAAAATCGATCCCGCAGATTTTTGCCAGTTCCGTAACAAGAATGCCGTAGCTCTCCACGCAGGGAATGGCTTTTCCGGGGAAACGACAGGGGTCCGGATAGGCACATTTTTCACAGATCTGACAGGATTCAACGGAAAGCGGCAGGCAGTCTGCCCCTCTTTTTCTGAGATTTTCGCAGATTTCACGGGTCACCTGCTCATGCTGTGCCCTGGTAGACAGAGTCTCTGACAGGATAGAAGCATCGGTTACCTCTGCCATCGTGGTAAATACAAAGGCATAGCGATATTTTCTGCACCTCTTTTTACACTCTTCCACATCTCCCACTGCAGGCGGGCAGGACCAGGATTTCCCGTAACGCTCACATTCCGTCTTACAGATGTGTCTTACTCTTTCCGAAAAAACGACCTCTTCCGATCCCACGATCTTATATTGACAGACCGGATAATCAACGATCCACTGATCAATTTCAAACATTCTTTTCCTCTCTTTACATAATAAATTTATGTAAATATTTTACATTTGTTTCCTGACAATCAGATATTCATCATCCAGATGATAATACGGACAGTTAAAACCGGTGCTGCTCAAAAAGCGCACCAGTTCATCCTCCTTTACTTGTGATAGGGTTCGTTCTGCAGAATCCGGAAGCTTCGGTAGATCTGTTCAAGCAGAATCACACGCATAAGCTGGTGGGGAAAGGTCATATCAGAAAAACTCAGAAGAAAATCTGCACGCTTCAGAACCCTGGGATCCAGCCCGAGAGATCCTCCGATGATAAAAGTAAGATCACTTTCACCTCTCACGCCCAGATCCCCAATAAACTCTGAGAGCTTTTCCGAACTCATTCTCTTCCCTTCGATAGCAAGAACGATCACATAGCTTCCATCCCTTACAGATCTCAGGATCCGCTCTCCCTCTTTCTCTTTGATCTGTCGTTCCAGAGCCTCCCCGGCGCCATCCGGCGTCTTTTCATCCGTCACTTCGATCAGCTCCAGTTTACAGTATCTGGAGAGACGCTTGCTGTACTCTCGTATCGCATCTGTGAAGTATTTTTCTTTGATCTTTCCGACTGTCACCAATGTGATCTTCATGGTTACATCTCATAATCGATGCATGCACGGTTGCAGGTCACGGATCTTACATATTTTCCCGCTTCCACATGAAGAGGGTGTACCGCATAACCGTTTAACGCCTCCACGGACTCGTATTCTCCGATCAGTGCCACATCACGATTGCTGGATGGAAGCTCGTTCATCTGTACTTTTAAAGACACTACCCCAGGAATCTGATCTTTTAAGGGCTCCAGGATTTCTTTCATCTTTGCGCCTGCTTCTTTTCTTTCCTCTTCTGTCAGCTGTTCCACAAAATTCCACATTACAATATGCTTAACCATTCTTGCAATTCTCCTTTTCTGCTTTTTAAGAAAGGAGATACCCGAAGATATCTCCTTTTTCTCATTTTTAAAACTCAGCGTTGCCAGATGTTGCTTATTTATTGCTGAGGAATTCATGAATTCCCTTAGCAGCTGCTTTTCCTGCGCCCATAGCCAGGATAACGGTAGCCGCTCCTGTCACTGCATCACCGCCGGCATATACACCGTCTTTTGAAGTTTTTCCTGTCTCTTCGTCTGCAATGATACATTTTCTCTTGTTGATATCCAGACCGATGGTGGTGGAGGAGATCAGCGGGTTCGGAGAAGTACCAAGAGACATGATCACAGTATCTACATCCAGTGTAAACTCAGATCCCGGAACTTCTACAGGACGTCTTCTTCCGGAAGCATCCGGCTCGCCCAGTTCCATGCGAACACATTTCATTCCTGCTACTGCATCGTTTTCATCCACAAGGATCTCTTTCGGATTGGTCAGCAGATCAAAGATCACGCCTTCTTCTTTTGCGTGATGCACTTCTTCCACACGGGCAGGAAGCTCTGCTTCACTACGACGATATACGATATGAACCTCTGCACCGAGACGAAGAGCCGTTCTGGCAGCATCCATCGCTACGTTTCCGCCGCCTACCACTGCAACTTTCTTGCCTTTTACAATCGGTGTATCATAATCCTCACGGAATGCCTTCATCAGGTTATTTCTTGTCAGATACTCATTTGCAGAGAATACTCCCTTGGCTGTTTCGCCCGGAATACCCATGAACATGGGAAGTCCTGCACCGGAACCGATAAATACGGCTTCAAAGCCTTCCTCATCCATCAGTTCATCAATGGTAATGGAACGTCCGATGATGACGTTGGTCTCAATCTTTACGCCGAGAGATTTTACATTCTCTACTTCTTTAGCAACAACATCCAGCTTCGGGAGTCGGAATTCAGGAATACCATATACCAATACTCCGCCTGCCTCATGGAGTGCTTCAAAGATGGTTACATCATAACCAAGCTTTGCCAGGTCTCCAGCACAGGTCAGACCGGAAGGACCGGAACCGATCACAGCTACCTTTTTGCCGTTTTTCTCTGCGGGAGCAGTCGGTTTGATTCCGTTCTCTCTTGCCCAGTCGGCTACAAATCTTTCCAGCTTACCAATGGAGATTGCCTCCCCCTTGATACCGCGGATACATTTTCCTTCACACTGGCTCTCCTGAGGACATACTCGTCCGCAGATTGCGGGAAGTGCGGAAGATTCGGAAATGATCTTGTATGCTTCTTCAAAATTGCCTTCTTTTACTTCATGAATAAATCCCGGAATGTTAATATTTACCGGACATCCGGTCACACATTTTGCATTTTTACAGTTAATGCAGCGGGAAGCTTCTTCCATTGCCTCTTCTTTATTATATCCAAGGCAAACCTCATCAAAGTTTGTCGCTCTTACCTTTGGTGCCTGCTCTCTTACAGGAACTTTCTTTAATACATCAGCCATTATTTGTCACCTCCGCAATTTCCGCATCCGCCGTGATGCGTATCTCCTTCACGCAGCTTTAACAGCGCACGGCCTTCTTCTGTCTTATACATAGCCTGTCTCTTCATGGCTGCATCAAAATCAATCTTATGTCCGTCAAATTCCGGTCCGTCTACACAGGCAAACTTCACTTCATCTCCTACCATAACACGGCATGCACCGCACATACCCGTTCCATCCACCATGATGGGGTTCATGCTGACGATGGTCGGAAGATTATGTTTCTTTGTGGTCAGGCAGCAGAATTTCATCATGATCATGGGACCGATTGCCACACAGTGATCATATGTTTTTCCTTCTTCATTGATCAGATCATCGATTACTTTCGTAACCATACCGCTTCTTCCATAAGAGCCGTCATCTGTGGTAATATAGAGGTTTCCGCATACTGCCTTGAATTTATCTTCCAGAATAACAAGATCTTTTGTCTTTGCACCGATGATCACATCTGCATCGATTCCATGCTCATGCAGCCATTTTACCTGAGGATATACCGGAGCTGTACCAACACCGCCTGCAACAAAGAGAAGTTTTTTCTTCTTTGTCTCTTCCAGGCTTTCCTCTTCGCAAAGTTCAGAAGGTCTTCCCAGAGGTCCAACGAAATCACGGAAGGAATCTCCCGCCTGCAGCTTCGTAAACTTCTCAGTGGATGCACCGATCGGCTGGAACACAATGGTGATCGTTCCTGCTTCTCTGTCATAATCGCAGATGGTCAGGGGGATTCTTTCTCCGACTTCATCCATCTTTACGATGATAAACTGGCCCGGCAGACAATGTTTTGCTACTCTCGGGGCTTCTACGACCATTTCGTAGATATTGCCGGCAAGTTTCCCCGCTTTTAAAATCTTGTACATATACTTTTCCTCCTATAAGTTCATATGTCCAATTAGATATAAACAAATATTCATCCTAAAATATACTTCATTTAAAGAAATTCGTCAATATATTGTTCAAATTCTTCCATGGTCATCAATACTTTTCTTGGTTTGGTACCTTCCTCCGGACCCACTACACCGGCCTCTGAAAGCTGATCCATAATTCTGGCCGCCCGGTTGAATCCGATCTTAAATACTCTCTGCAGCATACCGATAGATGCTTTTTCCTTCTCAATAATGAATTTGCCCGCTTCCACAAAATTGGAATCGATCTCGTCCCCTGATGAGGGTGCTCCCATGGAAGCGGATGCCGCAGACTGGATCTTTGACATCTGTTCTTCCATCTCCCGGCTATAACTGCCGGCATCATTTTTCTGGGTCAGGAACTGCACCACATCACTGACTTCCCTGTCAGACACAAAAGCACCCTGAACACGGGCCGGCTTCTGATAGCCCTGAGGATAAAACAGCATATCTCCTTTTCCAAGAAGTTTTTCCGCACCGTTCATATCGATAATGGTTCTGGAATCCACCCCGCTGGATACGGAAAATGCAATACGGGACGGCATATTTGCCTTGATCAGTCCGGTAATGACATTGACAGAGGGTCTCTGGGTTGCAATGATCAGGTGAATACCGCAGGCACGGGCCAGCTGAGCCAGACGGCAGATCGCATCCTCCACTTCTCCGGGAGCAACCATCATCAGGTCTGCCAGTTCATCTACGATGATCACGATCTGCGGCAGCTTTTTGGGTTTCCCCGGATCCTCAATGTCTTTGATGGCTTCCACTTTTGCATTATATCCCTTCAGATCCCGAACACCGTACTGAGCAAATTTCTGATAACGTTCCGTCATCTCTGCCACTGCCCAGTTCAGTGCACCGGAAGCCTTCTTCGGATCTGTGACAACCGGAATGAACAGATGGGGAATTCCGTTGTAGACACTTAATTCCACCACCTTAGGATCGATCATGATCAATTTGACATCCTGCGGATCTGCCTTGTACAGAATGCTCATGATCAGAGTATTGATGCAGACAGATTTTCCGGAACCGGTAGCACCCGCAATCAGAAGATGGGGCATTTTTGCAATATCTGCCACCACTACTTTTCCTGCAATATCCTTTCCAACCGCAAAGGAAAGGCTGGAGGCTGCATTCTGAAATTCGTCGGATTCAATCAGTTCCCTTAAGAGAACCGCACTGTTTTCCTTATTCGGAACTTCAATTCCCACAGCCGGTTTCCCCGGGATGGGCGCTTCGATACGGATATCCGCTGCTGCCAGATTCAGCTTGATGTCATCGGAAAGGTTCACGATGCGACTGACCTTTACTCCCTGCTCCGGCAGAAGTTCATAACGTGTCACGGAAGGTCCGCAGCTTACATTGGTCACAGTCACATTTACTCCAAAACTATGAAGAGTATTCTGAAGTTTTACTGCTGTCTCCCGGACATCTGCGTCCGAATTTCCGGACATTCCTTTCTGCGGTCTGGCAAGCAGGCTTAAAGGAGGAAATACATAAGCGGGTTTTTCTTCTTCATCCGACTGGGCAATTTCAGAAGCCACATCCTCCATTGCCGCCTGCTGTTCCTCTCTGGAAGATTTGGGATTTTTGATCTGTTTTCCCGTATGCTGCTCCGGTGTCACATTTTCCGGCATATTTTCTTCCGATATGTGTTCTTCCGGTATACTTTCTTTCTGTATCTTCTCTTCAGGAATGGTAACTTTCTTTTTTCTTTCCTGTTCTGCCAGAGAAGGCATTTTTTTCACAGCCGGTTCGGATGATACTTTCTCTCTTACTTCTTCCCTGACACCGTCACGATAGATCGTGAAATTCAGATCCATCTGTTTTGCATCCGGCTTATCTGCAACGGAATCGACCATCTTCCTGGCTCTGTTCTCAGATACCATCGATTCCTGAACAGGTTCCACGGAAGCGGCATGTTCCGGCTGTTTTTCATCTCCGGATGAAAGGACATTGGTCCGTACCTTCGGAGTCACCTCATGGATCTCTTCCGGTACCGGAAGACCGGCATCAAAAGTAGTATCCCAGCTTACACCGGTCACCTTCCGATTGCGTCTGGGTTCTCTTACGTCCAGTTCAATTTCCTCATTCTGTGCACGCATCCTGTCAATTTCATTCTGCATTTTCTGCTGCCGCTGAAGCTGCTTTTTTTCTCGCTTCAGTGCTTGGATTTCCTTTCTCATGTGGGAATCCGTACTTCTTCGGCCTCGATATCTTTTGTTTTTTCCGGTAAGACGGTCAAAAATAGAATCCCCGGTAAGAACGATCACTGCAATGATACCAAGTACAAAAATAAAGAGCCATGCTCCTGCCAGCCCAAACACCGGACAAAGGATTCGGCAGAGCAACGCTCCAGAGATGCCTCCTCCTGTTTTCCACTCCACTCCCGTCTCATATACTTCAGAAAAGGATCTGGTCATATCGTTCCCGCTGCTCAGCAATTCACAGACTGCACAGACACATAAAAACAGCAGAAATCCGGATCCCACTTTTGTCCAGGCACCTGCATTCCCCCTGTTAGCAACCAGGATCGCTGCAGCAAAGAACAGCAGAAAGGGAACCAACTGGGCCATGATCCCAAAGATCCCAAAAAAAGCGCCGCTGACAGAATTGCCAATGGTGCCTCCGATTCCAAAGAAATTGCTCAGCATTAAAATAATACAGAACGCCAGCAGGGCCCAGAGCATGATCTCCGCCCAGACCGGCGTTCCGGGTTCTCTTTTGATATCCGGAATATCCAGTTCCTGCCTCCTGGACCTTCGGCTGCTCCCCTTTGCTTTCGAAGAAACCTGATTTTTCCCCTGAATATCATTTTTTCCTGTACCCGATGCTTTTTTTGTCCCGGCACTCTTTGCACCGGCACTCTTTGCACCGGCAGTTTTTCCTGTACTGCCGGTATTCCTTTTCTTCTTTTCTTCCATATATTTCTCCCCTGAATCCATCCTATCTTGTCAGAAAATGTCCCACAATGGCAGCAATTCCAATGATCAGACAGTAAAGAGCAAATCCCTTGAACTTTTTCTTTCTGACAATACCAAGCATTTTCCGAATACTGAAATATCCTGCTGCTCCTGCTGCAGCTGCTCCTGTGAGATAAACAGCCATCTGGCCAAAAGATACCGGATCGGCACCCATCCGGAAAACTTCATAAAGTGATGCTCCGATCACCGCCGGGATCGACATAATAAACGAATACTTTACGGCAAACCTCCGGTCATAACCGCTCATCAGGCAGGCTGTGATCGTCGTGCCTGATCTGGACAGTCCCGGTAGTACCGAGATTCCCTGTGCAATTCCGATCAGAAATGCATTCGTAAAGGTGATATCTTTTGGCACCTTTTTGCCTGCTTCCACTGCGTCCGCTACCAGAAGAAGGCCGCTGTTGAGAATCAGACATACTCCCGGTGCGATCAGTGTCACTTCTGCTATCTGCACCAGATCTGCGGCTGCATATCCTATTACCGCTGTCGGAATGGCAGACACCAGTATCATCACCACAAAACGCCGATAATTATTATGTACGAGTTTTCGATATCTCCTGGCATCACGTTCTCTTATATTATGCACAAACATTCTGCCGTTATAGACAAGATCTCTGCCCATGCAAAGTATTTCTCCGGCCATTCGAAGCAGATCTTTACGAAATACCATAATAATTGCCACCATAGTCCCAAGATGCAGCAATGCGTCAAAGAGCATCCCCCCATCTGCTTCTATTCCAAAAAGGTTTCTGAGAATTGACAGATGACCGGAACTGCTAACCGGCAAAAATTCCGTCAATCCCTGTACAATTCCCAGAAAAACAGACTGTATTATTGTCATACAAACCTCCCGATAAAGCCACATTCATAAAAAAGTATATCACATTTCGGGAGAAGATACAAATATTAAATCATACTGTGCAGCTTATCCATAGCATCAGAGATCCCACCGACCTGGTTGATGATTCCCTCTTCTACTGCCCGTCTTCCCACCAGGATCGTCCCAAGATCCTTTGTCAGCATTCCGGTATCCAGCATCAGTTGCTCCAGCCGTTCTCTTTTTGCCTGACAGTGAGAAGCAATAAATCCCAGGATCCGATCCTGCATCTGTTTAAAATAATCATACGTCTGAGGAGCACCGATCACTGTTCCGTTCATCCGTACCGGATGGATCACCATCGTCCCTGTCTCCACAATAAAAGAATAATCTGTGGATACAGCTATGGGAACTCCGATGGAATGACTGCCTCCAAGAACCAGGGAAACCGTCGGCTTGCTCAGGGAAGCGATCATTTCCGCAATGGCCAGTCCCGCCTCCACATCTCCTCCTACCGTATTCAAAAGTACAAGCACACCCTGTATCTCCCTGCTGTCTTCTATGGCTGCCAGTTGTGGAAGAATATGCTCATATTTTGTAGTCTTGCTGTTTGCCGGCAGGCATTCATGCCCCTCCACCTCACCGATCACGGTAATCAGGTGAATTTTGTGGCTCATGGTCACCTGTCCATATTCTTTGATCTCATCACTGTTTTCCTGACTGCTCTTCTCTTTTTCTTCCATTTTCCCCTCCGCTTAAGTCCCTTTTATCCTACAGATTAAGTATGCCCGTCAGCCATGGAAGTTATTCATAAAGCGAAAAAAAATCCTGCTTTCACGCAGGACTTTTCTCTTAATGTGTATAAAAATAGGTTTCCTGAAGTGTGCGGACCATTTTTATGTACAGATCCTTACATTCCTCCATCTGATGGTTCTCGATCATGGAAATACAGGGATACAGGAAAGTATTCCAGATATCAAGATAGATCACTTCCCGGTTTTCCATCCGGTTGATCCGCTTTACAATGGTGGGAGCCACATCGTAGTATTCCCGGATCACCTCCGGACCATCCGGCTGAGCAGACAGATATCCGTCCCTGTAATTGCGAAGCAATGTCAGCTCATAACAATCATCGGGTTTATGGAAGGTCTCACAGACTGCCGTTGTGATATAGCACCATTTTTTATGGAATCCGGATTCGATCTCTTCAAAGGATGCTGCTGAGATCTTTGACTCCGGAAACTGCTGTTTCCAGTACTTCAAAAGTGCTTCGATCAAAGGATCTGTAGAATCCCCCTTATATTTTTTAATTGCCGGAAATACATAAACCACCATTCGAAGATTCATTTCCATCATGACAGAATCTTTTTTTGCACGCCGTTTTTCCGCATTTACCTTCTTGGCTGCTGCCCCGGAAAGTTCCTCTGCCATGTTGGCCAGATACTGTTCCTTATCAATGGCATTGTGATACCCTTCTTCCAGCGCTTCAAAAGTACTCAGATTATTTCTGTAATAGGTTTCAAAAGCCCCGCTGTAACGGCCTCTTTTGAAATTTTCCATTGCCTTGTCGATTTCCAGAAGCTTTGGCATACCATGCAGTGCCGTCAGGTAAAGATTCTCCATTTCTTATTCCTCCAGATTGGTATATACGTTCTGAACATCATCATCGTCATCCAGAAGATCCAGTGTTCTCTGCAGATTCTTCAGTACCGTCTCATCGGTCACTGTCACATAATTCTGAGGGATCATGCTCACCTCAGCGGAAACCATGGCAATGCCTTCTTTCTCAAGAGCCTCACGAACTGTGCCAAGTTCATCCGGATCTGTCAGGATCTCGAAGCTGTCCTCTTCCTCAGAGAAATCTTCTGCACCTGCATCCAGTGCAAGCATCATCAGATCATCTGCTTCCATCTCGCATTCTTCTTTGTCAATAATGATCTGTCCCTTTTTATCGAAGCTGTAAGATACACAGCCAGGTGTACCGATGCTTCCGTTTCCTTTGGTAAACGCACTTCTGACATTTGCAGCAGTACGATTCTTGTTGTCTGTCAGAGCATCTACAATGATCGCAATTCCGCCCGGTCCGTATCCCTCATAGGAAACATACTCGTAATTGACAGAGTTGGCATCTCCGGCTGCTTTTTTGATTCCGCGGTCAATGGTATCATTGGGCATATTGTTGGCTTTCGCTTTCGCAATCACGTCACGGAGCTTACTGTTATTTGCAGGATCTGCTCCGCCTTCTTTTACCGCAACTGCAAGTTCTCTTCCGATAATGGTAAAGATCTTACCTTTTGCAGCATCATTTTTTTCCTTTTTGTGTTTAATATTTGCAAATTTTGAATGTCCTGACATATCCTCTTCTCTCCTTTATTCCTTTTCTTCCTTCTCTTTTACAGTCTGCGGAAGCTTATGTACCTGTACTTTTTCTATGATCTTATTGGCAACGTTCAGGATACGGAAACTGTATCCGTAGTCAATGATCTCGGAACGTTCATCCTCTGAGGGAATCTTATCCAGTTTTGAGATCAGATAACCGTTCAGTGTCTCAATGTCCTCTTCCTCGAAAGTAATTCCGAGAACATCCGCAACTTCATCCAGCGGAGCAAGACCGGAGATCAGATAATCCCCGTTCTCCATCTGTTCAATCATTGCCTCTTCATTGTCATATTCGTCCTGAATATTGCCGACGATCTCTTCCAGAATATCTTCCATTGCCACAAGTCCGGCTGTCTGCCCATACTCATCTGCCACGATCACCATCTGAAGCTTCTGGGACTGCATACTTCTGAACAGACTGCTGATATTTCTCGTTTCCGGAATAAACACTGCCTTTCTTAAAAGTCCCGGTATATCTTTTATCTTCCATGCTCCGTAATCCTGTTTGATCAGGCAGCGCATGGCATCTTTTAAAAAAAGGATGCCTGTGATATTATCTATGGTATCCTCAAAGACCGGAAACCTGGAATGACGTTCATCCAGCATGAATTCCATGGCTTCCTTAAGACTTGCATTTCCTTCCACGGCTATGATATTTCTCCGATGAGTCATCACGTCCTGTGCTTCCTTGTCTGTAAACGCAAAGATATTCTGAATCATCTCCGCCTCATTGGCATTGATTACTCCCTGCTCATGACCTTCATTTACCATGGAAATAATCTCTTCCTCAATATAATCCTCCGGATTGGAGTTATTGATTCCAAACTGCTTTGCCAGGCGTTCTACAAACGACTTTGACACTTATTTCTCCCTTTCTCTCACAACAGTTCTTTTGTGACCTCATTAAAATATAGCATTTCTCCCGTTTTTCGTCAAGACAAGTATGTACCTAATTCAAGACTTATCATCAAAGCACGGTCCACCTGATGCAGAATTCCTGCATCCAGGTGGCAGACTTTATCCTTCAACCTGCTTTTGTCTATGGTACGAAGCTGTTCCAGAAGAATCACAGAATCCTTTACGATATGATACTTTTGCGCATCAATTTCGATGTGGGTAGGGAGCTTCGCCTTGTTCATTCTGGATGTGATTGCCGCCACAATGACCGTAGGGCTGTGCTTATTTCCAATATCATTCTGAATAACAAGAACAGGCCGGATGCCTCCCTGTTCCGAACCGATCACCGGTCTTAAATCCGCATAAAAAATATCGCCTCTTCGAATAATCAAGCTTTCCACACTCCAATACAGTTCACTTCTGTCTTAACCGGAGTATTTCCAATTTTTTTTCGAATATGCGTTTTTATTATACTATGTGGAAGAAATCTTTCTGTTCCGAAACAACACCGTCTTTAACGTATACTCTGGGAACCCGCTTGCTGATATCACAGACAAACTCATAGGGAAAACGTCCGGAGAGTTCGCTTAAAGTTTCAACCGGAAGAGAGGCTTCCCCATCTTTTCCGAGCAGGGTGACTTCATCCAGTTCCTCCGCCTCAGGAATATCCGTTACATCTACCATAAACTGATCCATGCAGACACGGCCAAGGATCGGTGCTTTCTTTCCATGGATCAATACCCATCCTTTGTTGGAAAGAAGCCGCGGATAACCATCTGCATATCCTACCGGAATGGTAGCGATCCTGGTGGGCCGGCTGGTGACATAAGTTCCACCGTAACTTACCTCCACACCCGGATCCACCATTTTGATATAGGAGATATGACTTTTAAGCTCCATGACCGGGCGAAGCACCACCCTGGATCGAACTACTTCGTCAGACGGATAGATACCATAGATCGTAATACCGGCACGTACGATATTCAGATTAGCTTCCGGCATTTCAATGATCCCCGCACTGTTTGAGCAGTGACGGATGGGGATCTTTATCCCCTCCTGCTCCAGCCTGTCCGCAAATGCCTGATAACGGGAGAGCTGCCGTTTTGCAGAGGTCTTATCCGTTTCATCCGCTCTCGCAAAATGCGTAAACATACCCTCGATCCTGATTCCAGGAAGCCCGGAAATCTTTTTGATTTCTTCCAGGCTCCTGTCATCATCCTTAAATCCGATCCTGGTCATTCCCGTATCCAACGCCAGATGGATGGAAAAGCATTTGTTCTGACGACATGCTTCATCCGAAAGCTGTTTTGCCATTTTGTAATGAAAAACGGCCGGACGGATATCCTGTCTTACCAGCTCTTCATAATGTTCTTCGAATACATACCCCAGGATCAGGATCGGTTTCACCAGACCGGCCCTTCGAAGAGTAAAGGCTTCTTCTGCCGTGGCAGCAGCAAAGCCCCATATATAATCATATTCCTGTACCATTTTACCGATGGGTACCGCCCCATGTCCATAGCCGTCCGCTTTGATTACAGCGATCATTTTCGTATCCGGTGAGATATTCTTTCTCATCTCCCGGAAATTATGTGCTGCTGCATCCAGATCAATTTTTGCATAAACTCTGCTGTATTTTTCCATTTCATTCTCCTCCGTTTTCCCTTTCCTTATTCAGGAAATGCCATAAAGCACAGCGTCTGCAATATCTCCTGCCATGATCGATCTTGCACCCCGCTGCTTTGCCGCAAGATCACCTGCCATCCCGTGAACTGCAACCCCAAGGGCCGCCGCCTCAAAAAGCTTCATTTTCTGTGCTGCCAGGCCGGCAATGACTCCGGTCAGCACATCTCCGCTTCCTCCCGTGGCCATCCCGTGATTACCGGTGACATTTACAAAACAATCTTCTCCGCCATCGGATACCCTGGTTCTTGCATCTTTTAAAACAGTGACCACACCATGTGTCCTGGAAAACTCTGCTGCAGTCCCGGTAAGATCTGCCCCGATCTCGGATACCGTTCTGCCGCTCAGACGTTCCATCTCTTTTAAGTGAGGCGTGATCACAAGCGGAGAACTAAGCTCAGACCAGAACTGTGGATGCGCCGCCAGAATATTCAGTGCATCTGCATCCAGGATCCTTTTTTTATCATTGGCTCTTATGACTTCCCTGACGATTTCCGCTTTCACCGGATCCGTTCCAAGCCCCGGTCCTGCGGCCACCGCATCTTTGCCTTCCAGGATCTGCCTGAATTCTTTCCTGCTCCAATTCTCTTTTTCATAGGTCAGAAGCACTGCCTCCGGAAGAAGCTGCTGCAGAATCATGCGATTACACTCTTCTGTATAGAGATACACCAGTCCTGCACCGCTTCGATAAGCCGCTTTTCCTGCAAGATAGGCTGCCCCGCACATATTTTTGCTTCCCGCAGCAATCAGGACCTTACCATAAGTTCCTTTGTGAGAATCCGCTCTTCTCTGCGGCAGTCTTTTAAGGATCTCCTCATAACCGTAACTAAATTCCATTTCCCTGCTTCCTCACATATACAGAGGTGCTGCCTTCCATCTGTCCGATCTGACAGTACGGAACCTGCAGCACCCCTTTGTCACTGAGTTTTCTTATTCTCTTTCTCTGTCATGGCGGGTAATGTTATAAGAAAGCTGCATCAGACTTTCCGAAAGATGAACATTCTCTACGATGATGTCCGCAGGAACCTCAAGATCAGTATGCGCAAAGTTCCAGATTGCTTTCACTCCGCCATCTACCAGATGACCTGTCACTTCCTCAGCCCCCGCTTTGGGAAGAGTCAGTGTTGCAATGTGGATCGTATGTTCTTTCAGAAAAGAATCCAGTTCCTCGATCATCTGAATTTCAATTCCTCTTACCCGTTTTCCTTTTAATGCCGGATTATTGTCAAACATTCCAATGATCCGGAAACCTCTTTTTTCAAATTTTACATAATTTGCCAGTGCCTGTCCGAGATGCCCGGATCCGATGATGATCATATTATAAGTCTTATCAAGACCAAGAATCCTTCCGATCTCATGATATAGATACTTTACATTATATCCGTATCCCTGCTGACCAAACCCTCCGAAATTATTCAGATCCTGTCGGATCTGGGATGCGGTCACCTGCATTCTGTCACTCAGTTCATTGGATGAAATCCGCTCCATCCCGTTCTCCAGCAATTCACCAAGATAGCGGTAATAACGAGGCAATCGCTTGATCACCGCTCTTGATATCTCTTTTTCTTCCACAGAAATACCTCCCCATTTGCCCCATTGATACATTCAGTATACCGTATTGATAATTATCTGTCAAAGACGAGTGACAACAAAGATATCATAAATTGCCTGAATTGCGGTCTCAAAGTCTTCATTATTGACACCGATGATGATATTCAGCTCACTGGAGCCCTGATCGATCATTCGGATATTGATATCGGCATGAGCCAGAGCGGAAAAGATTCTTCCCGCTGTTCCTCTGGCAGAGCGCATTCCTCTTCCTACTACAGCGATCAGCGCAAGATCTGATTCCAGTTCCATATAATCCGGATCTACGATACGATGGATCCCTGCCAGCACTTTCTGCTCTTTTTCTTCAAATTCACTCTGGTGAACAAAGACACTCATGGTGTCAATTCCGGAAGGAAGATGTTCAAAGGAAATTCCGTTTTCCTCAAATACTGACAGCACCTTTCTGGCAAATCCCACTTCAGAGTTCATTCTGTCTTTTTCAATATTGATCGCTGCAAAACCCTTTTTACCGGCAATTCCGGTAATGGTAAATTCCGGTTTTTTACAGGTGCTCTCCACGATCATTGTACCTGGAGCCGAAGGGTCATTGGTATTTCTGATATTGATGGGGATTCCCTCACTTCTTACAGGGAAAATGGCTTCATCATGAAGAACGGAAGCTCCCATATAAGCCAGCTCACGCAGTTCCCGATAGGTAATGATCTCAATAGGTTTTGGATTTTCTACGATATGAGGATCTGTCACCAGGCATCCGGACACATCGGTCCAGTTTTCATAGAGATCTGCTTTTGCTGCTCTGGCAACGATGGATCCTGTGATATCCGATCCGCCTCTGGAAAAAGTTTTTACTGTTCCGTTTGGCAGAGCACCGTAAAATCCTGGAATGACTGCACGCTCTGTCTTGTCCAGACGGCTGCTGAGTACACGATTGGTCTTCTCACTGTCAAACTCTCCGTCTTCGGAAAAGAAAATCACTTCCGCCGCATCGATAAACTCATAGCCCAGATAATTAGCCATGATGATTCCGTTTAAATACTCGCCTCTTGATGCTGCATAGTTGGTTCCTGCACCATTTTCAAAAAACTCATGTATTTTTTCAAACTCCTGATCCAGCGAAAGCGTTAGGCCCAGTCCTTCAATGATCTCGTTGTAACGTTCCTGGATCTTTTTCAGTTTCACATCAAAATTCTTTCCGCCAATAGCTGTCTCATAACAGTCATACAACATATCGGTAACCTTCGTATCGCCGGAAAAACGCTTTCCCGGTGCGGATGGCACCACATATCTTCTGGACTCTTCTGCCCGAATTATGCTCCCTGCTTTCTGAAACTGCTCTGCACTTGCAAGAGAGCTTCCGCCAAATTTCACAACTTTTTTCATCTTAACTCCTCCTGTGTATCCACTTAATCAAATATTTTACTTCATTTTTTATAAAAAAGCTAGAGGAAATTGATGTATTGTGGTAAACTATTAAAAAAATTTGAACATTTTCAGGAAAGATAATTATGATTCTCGCATGTAATAATATTAACAAAGCTTTTGGAACCAATGAAATTTTAAAAAATGTATCTTTTCATGTGGAAGAACGGGAAAAAACGGCTGTCGTAGGAATGAACGGTGCCGGCAAATCTACCCTTCTGAAGATCATCATGCATGAAATGTCTGCCGACTCCGGTGAAGTCATCCTCTCAAAAGGAAGCACCATCGGTTATCTTGCGCAGCATGAAGCGGTATCCGGTCAGAACACCATTTATCATGAACTACTGACGGTAAAGCAGCACCTTCTTCAGATGGAAGAACGCATACGAAGTCTCGAAAAAGAAATGAAGCATCTTGATGGCGATGCTCTTTCCCAGGCTCTTGACACCTATAACCGGCTGAATACCCAGTTTGAAAATGAGAACGGCTATGCCTATCAAAGTGAAGTCATCGGTGTTTTAAAAGGACTGGGATTTCCCGAAGAAGATTTTGATAAATCGGTCGATACGCTCTCAGGAGGACAAAAGACCCGGGTGGCTCTTGGCAAGCTGCTTTTGTCAAAACCGGATCTGATCCTTCTGGATGAGCCCACCAACCATCTGGATATGAATTCCATTGCCTGGCTGGAAACATACCTGCTTAACTATCCGGGAGCTGTCATCATCGTGGCCCATGACCGGTATTTTCTGAATAAGGTAGTCACCAAGGTGGTGGAGATCGACAATGGCCATGCTTCTGTATTTACTGGCAATTACTCCGATTATGCAGCCAAACGGGCCATGATACGGGAAGCTCAGCTAAAAGCCTATTTCAATCAGCAGCAGGAGATCAAACACCAGGAGCAGGTCATTACAAAACTAAAATCCTTCAACCGCGAAAAAAGTATCAAGCGTGCAGAGAGCCGTGAAAAAATGCTGGATAAAATGGAGCGTCTTGAAAAGCCCGCAGAGATCGATCACGAGATCCATCTTCATCTGGAACCGCGGATCACCAGCGGAAATGATGTACTGAAGGCAGAGCATCTGTCCAAATCCTTCGACCGGCTTTCTCTTTTTTCCGACCTCTCCTTTGAGATCAAACGAGGGGAAAAAGTTGCCATCATTGGAAATAACGGCACCGGAAAGACTACGCTTTTAAAGATCATTAATCAGGTCATTGAAGCAGACAGCGGCTCCTTTACCCTGGGAAGCAAAGTACATATCGGATATTATGATCAGGAGCATCATGTACTTCACATGGAAAAGACCCTTTTTGAAGAGATTTCCGACGACTATCCCACCCTGACCAATACACAGATCCGCAATGTTCTGGCGGCTTTTCTCTTTACCGGTGATGAGGTATTCAAAAAGATCCGTGATCTGAGCGGCGGGGAACGGGGACGTGTCTCCCTGGCGAAGCTGATGCTTTCCGAAGCCAATTTTCTGATCCTGGATGAGCCCACCAACCATCTGGATATTACTTCCAAAGAGATTCTGGAACAGGCAATCAACCAGTATACGGGGACTGTGCTGTATGTCTCCCATGACCGCTATTTTATCAACCAGACTGCTACACGGATCATGGATCTCACCGGTAATACACTGGTTAATTATATCGGAAACTACGATTACTATCTGGAGAAACGGGAAGAACTGACAAAGATCTATGCGCCGGACACATCAAATGACCGATCCGCCGGGATCTTCGGTGCAGCCTCCACTGTCACAAAACAGGCCACAGAGACCGAAGGAAAAAAGGACTGGAAACAGCAGAAAGAAGAACAGGCCAGAGAACGCAAACGCCAGAATGATCTGAAACGAACCGAAGAAGAAATTCAGAAGCTGGAAATAAGGGATAAAGAGATCGATGAACTGCTGGCTTCTCCCGAAGTATACTCGGATGTGAGCCGATGCATGGAATTAAATAACGAAAAATTTGAAATATCAGGGAAACTGGAAGAGCTTTATGAGAAATGGGAAGAGCTTGCGTAAGCTCTTCCCATTTCTCATCTATTTTTCCATCTGTTCACGAATGGCTTTGATAAAGTCCCTGCTGTTCAATACCACAGGATGTTCAAGTGTGGTAATAAGAGCCAGATCCTTTGTCATTTTTCCTTCCTCAATGGTCCGAATCGTTGCAGCTTCCAGACGGTCTGCGAATTCCATCAGCTCGGGAAGCTGATCCAACTCACCACGTTTCCTGAGAGCGCCGGTCCATGCAAAGATCGTAGCTACCGAATTGGTAGAAGTCTCTTCTCCTTTTAAGTGCTTATAGTAATGACGCTGTACCGTTCCGTGAGCCGCCTCGTATTCATAATACCCTTCCGGAGACACCAGAACGGAAGTCATCATAGCCAGAGAGCCAAATGCAGAGGACACCATATCACTCATCACATCTCCGTCATAATTCTTGCACGCCCAGATAAAGCCGCCTTCTGATTTCATTACTCTCGCTACCGCATCATCAATCAGTGTATAAAAATAGGTGATTCCTGCTTCCTTAAATTTCTCCGCATACTCTGCATCAAAAATCTCCTGCATAATATCTTTAAATGTGTGGTCATACTTTTTGGAAATCGTATCTTTCGTCGCAAACCAGAGATCCTGTTTTGTATCCAGAGCATAGGCAAAACAGCTTCTTGCATAGCTTTCAATAGAGCTGTTCAGATTGTGCATGCCCTGCAGTACCCCTGCTCCCTTGAAATTATGGATCAGCTCTCTTTTTTCGGTCCCATCTTCTGCCGTAAATACCAGTTCTGCCTTACCCGGACCATCCACGATCATTTCCGATGCCTTATAGACATCTCCATAGGCATGTCTTGCAATGGTGATCGGTTTTTTCCAGGTACGGACATTGGGTTCAATTCCTTTTACGATAATCGGCGCACGGAACACGGTTCCATCCAGAATGGCACGGATCGTGCCATTGGGACTCTTCCACATTTCTTTCAGGCTGTATTCTTTCATTCTTGCTGCATTGGGCGTAATGGTAGCACATTTCACTGCAACTCCATATTTTTTGGTAGCCTCTGCACTGTCGATCGTGACCTGATCATCTGTGGCATTTCTGTTTTCCAGTCCCAGATCATAATACTCTGTCTTTAAATCTACAAATGGAAGAATCAATTCTTCTTTGATCATTTTCCAGAGTATTCTGGTCATTTCGTCTCCGTCCATTTCTACGATCGGGGTTGTCATTGAAATTTTTTTCATAATATGTCTCCTCTCCTGATGTTTTCAATGGCATGCAGAATATGGGTCGTTGCCAGCTCATCTGCTGCCTTTGCATCTCTGTTTTTCATGGCCTGGAGGATCTCTGCGTGCTCCTCCGTAGATTTTTTCGCCCGCTGTTTCTGTTTTAAAGACCGGCTTCGCACTCTCTGAACATACTGATGATAATCCGTCAGAAGATGCTGAAGCATTTTACTGCCGCAGGCCTCATACATCATTTCATGAAACTGACTGTCCAGTAAAGACAAATGGTCGAAATCACCTTTTTCTTCATAAAACCTGGTGAGAAGAATGATCTCCTCCATTCGTTCCAGCTCCTCTTTCGTTGCACATTCCACCGCCATAGAAGCACAAAGCCCCTCAAGCCTTGCACGGATCTGGTAAATATCTTCCACATCTTTGGCACTGATTCCTCGAACGAATGCTCCTTTATTAGGTATAATATCAACCAGTCCTTCCAGCTCCAGCTGACGCAGTGCCTCTCTCACCGGAGTTCGGCTGACACCCAGTTCTTCTCCCAGTGTCACTTCACGAAGCTCATGTCCCACTTCGTACCGCCCCTCCAGTATATCTGTCTTGATCTTATGAAATACCCTTCCCCTCAGGGAATTCTCGTCATTCATTTCTGCCTCCCTGCAAGGTAGGAAGCTCTTCCTTCTTCATACAGATTTTTTCCTTCGCTGTCAATAATCACCACCAAAGGCATATCTTCCACATAAAGCTTTCGAAGGGCTTCCGCACCAAGGTCTTCATAGGCGATCAGCTCACATTTTTTAATGGACTTTGCCAGAAGTGCACCGGCACCTCCGATGGCTCCAAAATACACTCCACTGTACTGTTTCATTGCTTCCACGACTTCCGGAAGGCGTGCACCTTTGCCGATCATCCCCCTGGCTCCCACTGACATCATCGTCGGCGCATAGGCATCCATCCGTCCGCTGGTAGTCGGGCCTGCTGATCCGATGACCTGTCCCGGTTTTGCCGGAGTCGGCCCTACATAATAGATCGTGGCATCCTCAGGATCAAACGGAAGCTGTTCTCCTCTTTCAAGAGCTTCACACATTCTCTTGTGCCCTGCATCTCTGGAAGTATAGATCGTTCCGGTAAGCAAGACCCGGTCTCCTGCGTGAAGGGTCTTTGCCAGTTCTTTTGTCAGTGGAAGGGTAATATGCTTTTCCATCAGATCACCTCCGTTTTATGTCTGGTCACATGACAGTTAATATTGATGGCACATGGCATCCCTGCAATGTGTGTAGGCAGTGTCTCGATATTTAAACCAATAGCTGTCGTCCTTCCGCCAAATCCCTGGGGACCGATTCCCAATTCGTTGATCTTTTCCAGCATCTCACGTTCCAGATCCGCATAGAACGGATCCTCGTTAAAAGTATCGATGGGACGCATCAGTGCTTTCTTTGCAAGTAATGCAGCCTTATCAAAAGTACCGCCGATCCCCACTCCTACGACCATGGGAGGACATGGATTCGGACCTGCCGCTTCCACTGTCTCCAGGATAAAATCCTTGATCCCCTGCAGTCCTGCAGAAGGCTTAAACATCCGGATAGCACTCATATTTTCGCTGCCGAAGCCCTTTGGACCAAGAGTGATCTTCACCTGTTCTCCCGGTACGATCTCCGTATAGATCATGGCCGGTGTATTATCTCCGGTATTTCCTCTCCGAATGGGATCCTTCACTACCGATTTTCGTAAATATCCTTTGTCATACCCTCTTCTGACACCTTCATTGACTGCATCCGCAAGATCCCCTCCTGCAATGTGCACATCCTGGCCGATTTCCAGAAACACACATGCCATTCCGGTGTCCTGACAAATGGGAACATTTTCCCTGTCTGCTATCTCAAAATTTTTAATGATATCATCCAGAACACTCTTTGCAATCTCTCCGTCTTCACAGGAACGGCAATGAAGGATCGCACATTTTACATCGTCCGGAAGATGCTCATTGGCCTCGATACAAAGTCTCTCCACCACTTCTGTGATCTGGTCTGCCTGAATTTCACGCATTTTCCAATCACTCCTTTAAGTTTTTTAAAATCATATCACGAATGGATAATCACTGCAACCCAAAAATAAAGCTCCGTCTCCGGAGCTTCATTTCTTAAGTATACCTGCCATCAGCAGGCATTAAATTCATGATTATGCAATAATTTATGTTCTTTTCCTTTCAGGAATCCGTCATAGAGCGTGGTGATCATCGGATTCTCATCACACTTCTTGATGACAGAAGCCTTGTCCTCTTTATAAATACCGTTCAGTCTTGCTGCCTTGGTACGGTCTCCGGCCAGTCTCGGCTGACCTCCGCCCATGATGCAGCCTCTGCGGCAGGCCATGATCTCTATGAGATGATATTCCTTTTCTCCGCTCTTTACCTGTTCCATGACTTTTCTTGCATTGGCAAGTCCACTGGCTACACAGATCTTCACATCCATGCCGTTGTAAGGAATGGAGAATTCACGGATAAAGCTGTCTTCTCTGACACCGCACTCTGCAATATTTTCCATGGTAGCTTTACTGCTGTCGGGAGCAAGCCTTCTGATGACAGCTTCTGTTACACCGCCCATGACGCCAAAGATCACACCGCCGCCGGAGCCAAGTCCAAAGGGGATATCTGCAGATTCGGGTTCAATTTCTGCAAAATCAATGCCGGTGGTGCGGATCATATCGATCAGTTCTGATGTGGTGATCACATAATCGGTATCCTGTTCTCCCTCGGTGAAGCTGTTGGAACGTTTTGCCTCCATCTTTTTGGCTGTACAGGGCATGAAAGATACCATAACTGTCTTCTTATCTCCGCCGTTTTCACGGAAGTATTCTTTTACTACCGCAGACATCATTCCCTGCGGAGAACGGCAGGTCGATACGTTCTCCGAAAATTCCGGGAACTGCTCTCCTGCAAATTTTACCCATGCCGGACAGCAGGAGGTGAGCAGCGGAAGCTTTCCGCCATTCTGTACACGATCCAGAAACTCCGCACTTTCTTCCATAATAGTAAGGTCTGCACTGAATGTGGTATCATATACTTCATCGAATCCCATACGATGAAGAACACTTATAATCTTACCGATGGTGCTGTCACCCTTGGGAAGGCCGAATGCATCGCCCACCGCCACACGTACAGAGGGAGCGATCTGTGCAACTACACGCACATTGGGATCTGCCAGAGCATCCCACACTTCACTCTTATTATGACGGATGCTGATAGCGCCTGTCGGACAGAATACACGGCACTGTCCGCAGTTTACGCAGTCTGTTTCAGCGATCTCTTTGTTAAATGCGGGCATGACCATGGCATCTGATCCTCTGTGGGCAAATCCAAGCGCACCTACAGCCTGCAGTTCACTGCAGACACGCACACAGTTACCGCAGAGAATACACTTATTCGGATCTCTCACGATTGAAGGAGAGCTGAAATCCAGCGGCATGGTTTCTTTGTAATTGTCGAAGCGCACCTTCATGATTCCGTAGCGGTGTGCCAGTGCCTGCAGATTACAGTCCCCGCTTTTCTCACAGGTGGTACAGTCTCTGCAGTGTGCTGCCAGAAGCAGCTCAATAATCAGTTTACGATATTTCCTGAGTTTTCCGGTGTTGGTAAAGATCACCATTCCATCTCTCGGTTCTTCTGAACAGGATGCAAACATTCTTCCTCTGTCATCTTCCACGGTGCAAAGACGGCAGGCACCAAATGTAGACAGTTCGGAATGATAGCAAAGAGTCGGAATATCAATGCCGGCTTTCCGGATTATGGTCAGGACATTTTTTTCATCGGTAAATTCTACTTTTCTACCGTCAATTGTCATTGTTCCCATATTCGCCCCTCCTATGCTTCCACGTAAACTGCATCAAATGCACAGTTGTCTTTACAAGCTTCACACTTAATACAGATATTCGGATCAATATGATAAGCCTCTTTTCTTACGCCGGTAATAGCGCCGACCGGACAGTTCTTCGCACACTTGCCGCAGCCCTTACAGTATTCCGGATTGATCACAAATTTGCGCATTGCCTGACAAACTTTGGCTTTACATTTCTTGTCCACGATATGCTCTTCGTATTCCTCACGGAACGTACGCAGAGTACTCAGTACCGGAAGCGGTGCGCTCTTTCCAAGTCCGCAGAGAGCCATGCTTTTCACCATCTCTGCCAGTTCTTCCAGGCGATCCAGATCTTTAAGTTCACCCTTGCCTGCTACGATCTTTTCCAGGATCTCCAGCATACGTTTCGTACCCTCACGGCACGGTACACATTTACCGCAGGATTCTCTCTGAGTGAAGCTCATGAAGAAACGGGCTACCTCTACCATACAGGTATGGTCATCCATAACTACCAGTCCGCCGGAACCCACGATCGCACCATATTTTTTGATGGATTCAAAATCAAGAGGAACATCCAGATGCTTCTCTGTCAGACATCCTCCGGACGGTCCGCCGATCTGTACAGCCTTAAATGTTCCTCCGTCCTTCAATCCTCCGCCGATATCAAAAATAATCTGACGAAGTGTGGTTCCCATCGGAACCTCGATCAGTCCTGTGTTCTGGATGGAACCGGTCAGGGAGAAAGTCTTCGTACCGGGAGTTCCTTCGGTACCGATGCTTCGATACCACTCTGCTCCCTGAAGCACGATCTTCGGCACATTCGCATAAGTCTCTACGTTATTTAATACAGTCGGTTTTTCCCAGAGTCCTTTTTCAACGGTTCTGGGCGGTTTTACACGAGGCATTCCACGGTTTCCTTCGATAGATGCAGTCAGGGCACTTCCCTCACCACAGACAAAAGCTCCCGCTCCACGATTGATATGCATGTGGAAACTGAACTCTGTTCCAAGAATATTGTCGCCCAGCATATTTCGTGATTCCAGTTCTTTAATGGCATGTTTTAATCTTGCCACAGACATGGGATATTCGGCACGCACATAAATATATCCGTTGGAAGAACCAACTGCATATCCGGCAATCATCATACCTTCGATCAGCTTATAAGGATCTCCCTCCATTACGGAACCGTCCATAAATGCACCGGGGTCACCCTCATCACCGTTACATACAACATAGCGCTCTTTTTCTGCCTGTCTTGCTACCTGCTTCCATTTCCGTCCTGTGGGGAATCCGCCGCCTCCTCGTCCACGAAGGCCGGACTGATCAACCACATCCACTACCTCTGCCGGTGTCATTTCAAAAAGAGCTTTCTGAAATGCGGTAAAACCGCCTGATGCCAGATATTCATCAAAGGATTCTGCATCGTATTTTCCACAGTTTTCCAGAACGATCCTGGTCTGTTTTGCAATAAAGGGAATCTCGTCCGGACTCTGATAGGATACGCCATTCTGCTTATAAAGCAGACTCTCCACCACATCATCACCCTTTACTGTACGGTCATAGATATCTTCACAGTCACTTACCTGCACTTTGGTGTACTGTACGACCTTATCGCCCTTCTGAATTCTCACGAGGGGACCAAGTTCACAGACACCCTGGCATCCGGTCTTTTTCACACCTACATGAGCTTTCTCATCGTGAGGTGCAAAAGTGACGGACACTTCTGGATCATCCCCTGCGATCTTCATAAATTCCTCATATATCTTCTGAGAACCGGTGGCAATACATCCGGTACCTGCACATACCAGAATTCTGCATTTATAAGAGGCAAGTTCCTTTTTTGCGGCTTCCGCACTATTTAATAATTCTTCTCTATTATTAATCATCCTTATCACCTCTCAATTCACGAATCAGTTCCAGCACTTTTTCCGGGGTCATCTTGGGATGAACATCCTCATTCACCATGACTGTAGGTGCAAGACCACAGGCGCCCAGACAGGATACCGTCTCCACGGTAAACAGCATATCGTCTGTTGTATGCTTCTTAGAGCTTAAGCCAAGTTCTTTCTGGAATGCTTCCAGAATGGGGGTTGATTTTCTTACATGACAGGCCGTACCGTCACATACCTTAATGACATACTTTCCTTTCGGTTCAAAAGAAAAATTTTCATAGAATGTGGCCACACTGTACGCCTTTGCTTCTGTGATACCGATCTGGGATGCTACATAGGTAAGCAGCTCTCCCGGCAGATAACGGTATACACCCTGAATATCCTGCATGATAGGAATCAGAGAAGCCGGTTTCTTACCATAAAACGAGATGATCTCATCCGCCTTCTGATAAAAAGATTGATCTAGCATATTTCGCCCTCCTCCTTAATTATATATTTTGCACAATATATTTATTGTATTTTAAATCATTTTGTCATTTTTTGCAATAATAGATATTTTATTAACACATTTTCTCCCTTTTTTGCACAAAAAAATCCCCGGTAACTGCGGAATGTTACCGGGGTTCACGCCGTATACATTTTCACTCAATGGCATAGAATGAAAACTCGACGGTATGAAGGAGGTATTTGTGCCTCTCCCTGCATTGAGATTCATCCGAACAGCTTCAAGCTGTAAAAGTATGTATCCGTTCACCCATACAGATACGTTTCACAAACCTTATGGCTTGGCTGGATGCTGCGCTTTACCCAGGAGCACATCTCATATACCAGGCAGGTTTCCTGACTCGCAGATCCTCACTTGCTTTCCCTTCTCATACCTTTGGGTCGTACAATGGTTTTGAAAGCTCATTCCCTGCTTACAGTGACCGGTTCGTCCGGGACTTGCACCCGATTCCCTTTTCAGAAGTATCCTTCTGCACCTGATACAGCAAACTGATTTGCACAAATAAACTATAGCAAATAGTTATTTCATTGTCAATTCATATTTTTCAGTTTTTCCATTACACTCGGATATCGTTCCTGATCTGTATGTGGCAGAGCCTGTGCTGCCACCATGATATGAAGGAAATCATCAATGGCTCCAAACTGAATATAAATCATTTTCTCCAGAATTCCATGAATATCATCAAGATAATTCCTGTTGATCAAAAGCTTGTGCGCACCTTCCAGAGAGGAATTGCCGGCATTAATGATCCGTTCCCGCTCCATATCCGGGTACATTCCTATCGTAATCGCAGATTCTTTGGAAACATGCTTCCCAAAAGCCCCGGCCACATAAAAACGGTCTATATCATCCATGGAAAATCCGGATTCACTCATCATGCATTCCACCATGGTATAAGCTGCCGCTTTTGTCCGGATAAATTCATCCAGATCACTTTGATAAAAACAGAGACCAGGCGCATATTCCACTGCATATTCCTGCAGCGTTTCATCCCCTGCCAAACTGATCTTCTTTGTGATCTTCTCACTCTTTTCCGGCACAAACTTTCCCCGAAGATCTACCCAGCCATGAAGGAAAAGCTGAGCAATCAGATCTACAATTCCCGATCCGCAGATACCGCAGGGTTTGGTATCACCGACTACTTTCAGCAGAAAATTTCCATCCTCTGTCAGTGTAACCTGTTCCACCGCTCCTTTTTCCGCTCTCATACCGGTCTTTACCACGCCGCCTTCCAGTGCCGGTCCGGCAGCTCCCGCTCCACAGAGAAGAAAATCCCGATTCCCGATGACAAGTTCCCCGTTTGTTCCGATATCAAAAAAAGCACATATCGTTTCACTGTTGTAAATCCCGGTATCAATCATTCCGCTGATGATATCCCCGCCCAGATAATTGGATTTTCCCGGATAACAATACACATATCCTTTGACAGGTAAATGAAGCTCCGATGCTTCTAAAAATCCCGGATCATCTGCCCGTACGGCATATGGGGTGGAAAATACACAAAATGGATCCATGCCAATCAGAAAATGAATCATCGTGGTATTGCCGGAAATCACCATCTGGAGACATTCCCCCGGAGAAATACCTGTCAGCGTCTCCAGCTTTTCCAGCACCGAAACGATGGAGTGAACAGTCACTTTCCTCAATTCCTCCAGTTTCTCCGGCTGATCTTTGCAGAAAAAGATTCTGGATAAAATGTCCATTCCATACTGGATCTGTTTATTAAAACCGGATGCTTCTCCAAGACATGTTCCGGTCTCACAGTCCACCAGCCTGACCACTACGGTAGTGCTTCCAAGATCCACCGCATATCCGTAATGCTTTTGGGATGTATTACCTTCTTCCAGATCAATGACTTCAAAGCCTTCTCCGTTCCATACAGCAGAGACAGTCACTTTCCATCCGGCACGGTCACACAGGGGATAAAGCCTGCGCAAAACCTTAGCAGTCATCCTGGCTTCAATGCCCTGTTCGTCCAGTGCGTCCAGAATTCTTCTCTGAGCAGATCTGGAATCTTCCTCGGTTGGTTCTTTTAACTCCAGATATATTTTTTTACTGAGTCCTTCCACAACTATCACCTGTCCTTCTATCTTTCTTTCAAGAATTCCACTATTTCAGAAGCAGATATATCACTCCTGTCAGTGCTGCGATCTGAAACACAAAAATAAGAGGAATTCCAACAGAAAACCTGATTTTTTTTGTTTTGTGATGAAAGAAACGCATACCAAGCAATGCTCCTATGCTTCCGCCAAGAGCAGCCAGCATCATCAGTTTCTTTTCCGGTGTACGCCACTGTTCTTTTCTTGCCTTCCTTTTATCCCATCCAAATGCTGCAAATGCCCATATATTCATGCACAACAGATAGATCAAAAGGATCCACGGAAGACAGGATATCATTTTTCCCACCTTAAATCTCCTTGTTATTTCGTTTTTTTCCTGCCGGAAAACAAATCTTTCAGAATACGATCCGCTGTCATTTTCTGATATCCATCCGGATCTGACATCACAGAGGTACGTGTGATTTTCCAGCGCATCTGATTGTAATCCCTCAGATAACTCATACCCCTGGAACAGTTCGGATATCTTTTATAATAAGTCGGATAATACGTTTTCATATATTTTTTTGCAAGTGCGACTGCTTTGCTGTTTGTCTTCCCTGATTTTGAAGGTGTTCCGCAAAGCTGTACTCCGGGCGGACTGGAATGAAGAAGCACCACACTGCCGTCACTGCAGGAACCCACCACCATGTAAACATGACCGGAAGAACTCATGATATCTCCTGCTTTATAATTCTTTACCGATTTTTTGCTTCGGTAAGTTCCCCATCCCCGGCCGGCAAAATTCTTTGCCATTTTGGAAGCACTCATAACGTATCCTTTTTTCCCGCTGGCAGTGTTCATCACATTATAAATGCACCAGCCTATGTAACCCGAGCAATCCAGTCCGTTTTCAATCTGATATCTCGTTTTTCTGTAATCATAATTTTTATTTTGCTTTTTAAAAAAAGCTTTCCATTTTGGACTTACTCCGATTGTGACCGCAGCTTTTCCCGCTCCGGTATCAGCCTTATTCCAGCCACCTCCCCATACATAGAGGGTACTGCCCACAGGTTTCAGACCTGTCTGCAGCAGTTTTTTAATTGTTATATTCCTGTTCACGGATGCAGAAGAAACCGCTGCTGCGGACACGGATCCTCCCGACACTGTCATCTGAAACAGGAACAGCATCAGCATTCCAATCAGGATATTAACTGTTTTTCTCTTCATGTGATCTCCTCTCCGTTCCAAATGGCCCGATTCTTTTTCTTTCTATCATATTCCAATTTATCGCAGCCGTCAATCTCTGTGATTGCTTATTTTTTGCTTTTTGTTGGTAAATATATCCAAAATAACATATCGAAATATGTTATATATATACAAATTTTAGCTTGCGTTTATGAAAAAAGGTGCTATAATATAGCTCATCAAAAGAGAAGGAACCCAATGAAAAAAGTTCCAAATAAAGCAATGAAAGGGATACATCACAGGAAGATACCGAAACACAGAGAGTCGTTGACTGGTGAAAGATGACAGAAAGCCTTCCTGAGACATCACCCTGGAGCATCCTGCCAAAAGCATGAACAATCAAGTTGAAAGGTGCAAGTAAGTAAGGACGTTTTCTCTACGTTACAGGAGAGGCTGTTTCATATGACAGATTCAGAAAGAGGGGCCGTTGATCGATCACGGCAAGCAAAGTGGTACCACGGAAAATTCCGCCTTTGCAGTCCAACATGGACTGTGAAGGCGTTTTTTTATAGATACATATAAACATACCGGCTCATAACAGAATCTGAGCCCGAAAAAAAGAAAAGAGGTATTAGGTAATGAGTGGAATCTTAATGATGGTAATTGCTATTGCAGTACTTGGAGGCGCATATCTCCTATACGGGAGATATCTTCAGAAAAAATGGGGAATAGACCCAAATGCAAAAACACCGGCTTATGAACTTGAGGACGGTGTGGATTATGTACCTGCAGATACCAATGTTGTATTTGGACATCAATTTGCATCCATTGCAGGTGCCGGCCCGATCAACGGACCAATTCAGGCTGCTATCTTTGGATGGCTTCCGGTATTGCTATGGATATTGATTGGTGGTGTATTTTTCGGAGCTGTACAGGATTTTGCAGCAATGTATGCTTCTGTTAAAAATAAAG